>CANCBY010000092.1 GCA_947374445.1 Pseudobdellovibrionaceae bacterium | reverse complement strand
CATGCGGATACGATAAGTTTGAGCCACGGTGAGGCCCAAAAATTTACTGATCTCGTACTTGTCATAGTTCAAACCCAAAAACTGAAAGTTGACTGAATCAATAAATAGTTGCGGAGCTGACCCTGCAGATTTGATTCTCAAGCCTGGGTTGTCGAGAGACTTTGCATCCAAAACTTTGATCCGCTCAGGCACTTGAGTTGTTCTAAAATCAACAAACGCAGCCGCATTATCGGCCCATGGGTTTAAACCCCCTTGAGCGTAAACTTTTCCATGATAAATACTTTGCGCTGTGATCGTGCGTTTGAGCAAAAACATGTTCTCACTCTCAAGACCATTGAGCTCAAGAGTTTCAGCCCAAATCAAGCAACCTGTCTTGAAAGTTGTGATCGTGCGATCTGTTCCATTGGCATCAGACACGGTGAAAGGCACATCAGGATTCATTGCATTGCCATTAAAGTCTTTAAGGCACGCTGAAAAGTTAAAAAGCTTTTTAGCAGGAAACTGACCATTGCTTTGCCAAGACACGACAGCTGTAGAAGTCACAGCGAGTGTATCCACGCGAAAGTTAGTGCCATCTTCCATCGCAAAATCTTGAGAGTCGCCTGGTGCGACTGTCTTGCCTTTTTTGCTATCAACAGAGCAACCCGCCAAGACAAGCGCTGCGACTAAAGGAGCCAAACCCAATATGGAAAGAACCCGAGAGCTTTGATTCTTTGAATTAGAAAATATCATATTTTGCCTCCGCACCTAAAGTGTAGGTCTGACGATCTGATTGGTAGATTGAAGACGTGGTATTGTTGTTGATGACATCGGCCTCGGTGAAGCCTGCATACGCGCTGAACTTTTCAGCTGGAAAATCCAATCTGAGGCCATAGCCGGTGCCAACACGATTTGTGAAAATACCTGTTTGCCCATAAGAAGCTGGGATTGAATCCGATTCTATTCTAAAACGAACAAGACTTGGAATCAGTTCAAACTTATTGAATGCCTTTTTGTACTCGATCTTACCTGTCCAACCTGAATTTGCACCAGCCGGAGCCAACTCATTTTTAACAGCAGCTCCTTTAAGAGTCACACGGTCAGCCAAAAACAAATCCTGTTCAACGACAAGCGACGACTCAATACCACGAAAATCATAGGCAAAAGAATATCCGCCTTTGCCGTTACCCGTGGTGGTATTACCGATTGTCGATGAATCATTGGCTGATTGCGAAGACAAGTCAGTAAACACAAACCGCGCCACGGCAGCTTTTATTTTTGTCCCTGTCTTTGCAACTGGAAGAACTCCGCGCAATCCGCCCACGGTCATTAACGGAAGAGTGTCATCATCGATGATACGATTTGAAGTCGATTTAGAAGTTGGAGCGGACTGTTCTGCAAAAATTAGAACTTCTCCGTTGGCGTCGTTTTGGTATCCTCCCAACAACGAGACACCGGCATTGCTTTGAGACATCATATTTGAATAAATAGGCGAAAGATTGGCAGAAATAATTCCAGCAGCTGCACTCACCGTCCAATTCGTTGAACTCAGCGCGGCCTTTATATAACCCTCGTCAATAAGGGTCACGTTCGAAGCCGCCCCCTCAGTGACTGCATACAAATTGCTCGATTGCCCAGAAGTTAAAAACTGCAAAACCCCAAGCTTAGCAGTAAGCCAGTCTTGATAATTCGCCGTCAAACTTGCAGCAACGACCATGCGTGCAAAACGGCTATTAACAACCTCGTCCTGAAGTTTTCGGCCAAACAGCGTGAACCCCAATTCACCTTTATAACTACGAGTTGGTGTGGCCACTGAACTTGCTGTCGTTGGAGCCTTAGCTGTTGAGCTTTCAACCGCACCCGCAGAAGCTTCTGCCGAAACTCCAGAAAAGCTTGTTGAACTGCTTGCCGGTTCTGCATGCGAAGAAATAGTCGAAACAAACACGGCTGCAAAAATTAATTTCGCAGCAACAACCTGTGAGGCTTTAATTCGGCTTAGCATAAGTAAGTTTCCCCTTGAATGTCATTCAACAGCTTGAGAGCGCACTTATATGCGGAGATTCCAAAAAAGACAACAAAGCCCAAGAGTTATACCTTGAGCCCATTGAGATAATGACAATTTGCGGATTATAAATGCAGTTTTTTCATTGAAGACAAAAAACTGATTAAAATATCGACGGATTTTTTAAGCACATAGAGAGGCCTTTAGCCTCTCATTAGTAAGTGCACTTCTAAATCCAAAGGCTTTTAACATCGCGCTCAATCGCCACTTCACGAGCCTCTTCGTAACCCGCATCTAAATGACGAAATATTCCCATTGCAGGGTCGCAGGTCAATACTCGCTCCAAACGCTTGGCTGCAGCAGCAGTCCCGTCTGCAACAATGACTTGCCCCGAGTGCTGAGAGTAACCCATACCAACACCGCCGCCATGATGAAGGCTCACCCATGTTGCGCCACATGCGACGTTGCCCATGGCATTGAGTAGTGGCCAGTCGCTGACAGCATCGGATCCATCTTTCATCGCTTCGGTCTCACGATTGGGTGAGGCCACCGAACCGCAGTCCAAATGATCACGGCCAATCACAAGCGGAGCTTTAACTTTTCCTTCAGCCACGAGCCTATTAAAGAGCAAGCCTGCTTGTGCGCGCTCGCCATACTCGAGCCAGCAAATCCTTGCCGGTAGGCCTTGAAAGGCAATGCGCTTCTCAGCCATATCAAGCCAACGTAGCAAATGCGTTTTGTGCGGGAACAACTCACGAAGTGCATCATCGGTCACCTGAATATCTTGCGGATCGCCACTCAGGGCCACCCAGCGGAAAGGCCCGCTGCCACGACAAAAAAGCGGACGAATATACGCCGGAACAAAACCCGGAAAATCAAAAGCGTCTTTGACTCCCCACTCAAGCGCGCGAGCTCTTAAATTGTTGCCATAGTCAAAAGTGATCGCACCTCGGCGCTGCATTTCAAGCATTCCGCGCACGTGCTTAGCCATACTATCATAGGCTTTATCAAGATACGCTTTTTGATTTTGCTCACGGAAATTTTTGGCCTCTGCCATATTGAAACCTTCAGGAATATAACCCACCAAAGGGTCATGCGCCGAAGTCTGATCGGTCAAAAGATCAGGAATAAAATTTTTCTCAATCATCTGATGAATGACCGTCGCCATATTGCCAAGCAACGCTACTGACTTGGCCTCGCCCGCAGCTGTGTATTTGCGAATTCTTGCGATCGCATCATCAAGATCGGTTGCGACTTCATCGACGTATTTGGTTTTGAGTCGCTTTTCGATCGAGACCGGATCAACCTCAACCGCCAGGACACAAGCCCCAGCAAAAACACCAGCCAGAGGCTGAGCTCCGCCCATGCCACCGAGGCCTGCCGTCACAATCGAGCGCCCCTTGAGGCTGCCGCCAAAATGCTGGCGACCGGCTTCAACGAAGGTCTCATAAGTGCCCTGAATAATTCCTTGAGTGCCAATGTAGATCCATGAGCCTGCGGTCATTTGGCCGTACATCATCAGACCTTTTTTATCGAGCTCGTGAAAGTGCTCCCACGTGGCCCACTTCGGAACCAAGTTGGAATTAGCAATCAAAACTCTGGGCGCATCTTCGTGTGTTTTTAAAATGCCGATGGGTTTACCGCTTTGTACAAGGAGAGTTTCGTCATTTTCAAGCTCGCGAAGAGCTTCTAAAATTTTGTCAAAAGACTGCCAGTTGCGCGCAGCTTTGCCAATGCCACCGTAAACGATGAGCTGATCAGGATGCTCTGCCACTCCGGGATCAAGATTATTTTGCAGCATGCGGTAAGCGGCTTCTTGCAACCAGCCTTTGCAATGGAGTTTAGTTCCGGTGGGAGCACGCACAACACGAGGTTTATGATCAGAAGGTGCTGAAGAATGGGTTGGCATTGGGGCCTCCTAAAAGCTCTGTGTAAAGAAGCTACACAAAGCCTCAGACCGACAACAGGATCAACTCCCAAATAAGAATTCTGCGCCGCATATCCGCACAAAATGGTCCGGCTAAATCAGAACCAAAAAACTAACTTAAAACTTGGCGATAAATTAATTAACGTGATGACGGAAAGCACCAAAAGTTGCTTGTGTTGGCCCCTGAACATCAGTCAGTTTAACGCGCAAAAATGAATCAATATTTTTATTTCTCATAGACTGAGGTACCAATATATCGATTTGAGTTGTTACTTTGTCGCCTTCAATATCAACCGCACCAAGTGTTTTAACTAATCCCTCAGACGAGTCAGTTGTAAATACCAGCTCGTGGCCCGAGAGAACCGCCCCACTTGGAAGAACTTGAAGGGGCAATGAATCACGAACTTCTAGTTTTCCGTTTTTTTCTGCACAGACCTTGGAAGTCACTTCGAATGAAAGCAAAATACCATCCTCTTGAATCTCTTGGCCTGTTTTTTTAACCACTACGCCTGGGCTGCCGATATTTGCTGACTCAGCACAAACAATGTTCCCGCCGTCAAAAATTTTTTCACTATGCTCAATTTGAGCCGCAGAGGCGGCCAAAGCCATTGTTGCTAAAAAACCAACAGTTAAACCTAAACCTGCGAACTGACTTGCTTTCATAAAAAATCTCCTTGTTTCAGAGGCCAACAGTTAATCGTTTGCAGAGCATTCGACTTAACAAACCATTCGGTTAGAAAAGAACTGCAATTTAGCAACCAATTGAATGGCCTTGAATGGCCTCGAAAAAAATGGGACAGATTTGATATCAATTTGTACAGGTGAAGAATCAATCAATGTGATGAAAAAGAGCCGTCGCTCTTATGGATCGGCTCCAACCCAAATCTCACTTTTGCTCGTAAGACCGCATGCGATCCGCAATTGAAGTGAGAAAAGCTTCGCCTGAGCCGCCCTTAAGGGCTTTGCAATGTACGTTAGCGCAAGGTGATCCCAAAATCTCCCGAAGGGCTTACCCTTTCGCGCTCCAGTCACCTGCCGGGCCACCATGGCTGAAAAAGATCTTAGAAAATTTTGAAAATCTTCTCTCTGCCTAGCTCTGAGCCGAATCTGCAAAGTAGATCCAGAGTTTGCAAATGATTCTATGCGAATGCGAAATTTATGGCTCTGCCCGCGAAGTGTCCTTTGAATTTTGTTCTTCGTGCCAATACCGCTCAATGAGAAGACACCCTTCGCTTTTTGCGAGCTCAAAATTAAAACAATCGGATGACGATAAGACAAAGGCCGTCGCGACTTTCTTTGCCCTGCCGCAAGTTTGCCGCCATGGATCGCCGATTTACCCACAGCTTTCTGCACATTTTTTAGACTCACTCTCTTTTGAGAGTGATCGGTAAACTTAAAGTAAGATTTAATTTTATGCTTTTCCATTGAGTCAGGGGCAATATAATTATTTTTTAAAAAACCGCAAACATTTTGTTGCTTCGAATTTGAAATTGGTAAAGAATTTGCTCAAGGGAGGGGCACCAAGTTTTGGGGAACGAACTTGGTGTGTGGATTTCAGGATGAAATTCACACAGCGTCTTACGGAAGAGACGTCAGCCCAAATTTATCGACCGCTTTGTCTAAGAGTTACTGAAACACAATTTTCGCAGAACCAGCGTTAATACCAGTACCGGTCACCGTGAGCGTTCCTGAAAGCGCCGTCGATGAACGACCATACAACAATATTCGCGATTGGCCAGTTAAGGTCTGGGCTGAAATTACCATCGTCGAACAAGTCGGCGATGAGCTTAAAGCCGCAACCAAAGCACCACCCTTATCATCGGTAAAGGTTAGTGCTGTTGCATTGTTTGGCGCAACGCCACGGTTACTACCCGTCGAATCAAAAAAGCCTACCTCAAAAGCCGTGCATGGTCCTGAACCCATAGGTAAAACAACGTTACTGCTGCCGCCCATTGGAGCACCTAACATCTGTGGTGTAGCCGTTAAAGTACCAGTCGCTCCCGCCTGTGTGTTTATTGTAAAAGCATGCGGAGTTGAGGAGTTAATTGAGCTATTCGCAATTGAAAATCCTGCCGTTGCAGAAAGACCCGTTGGCATAAAATAGATCGGCGTCGTAGTGTTAGCAGTACTTCCGGCAATTGATCCCGTAACCGTAGCTCCCGAGCAAGACGAGTCCGTGTACACGTTTATGTTTGATGCCGAAGAATATGTATAGTTGGAGTAGCCTATCTCAGGGCTGCCGTAGTTGGCCTGCAAAAAACCCATATTGCACGAATAAGGCATGTAATAGCCACCAGCAATTGAGTAAAACGAAAAGGGATCAACAACATCAATAAAATTGGCTGTTCCCGAGTTGATAGTAAACAAAGAACCCAAAGTAAAATTCAACGCCGGCAATGAACCAGTAAAGCTAAGGCTTCCATTGCCTGCTGTGCTGCCCGTTTTAATATAATATAAATACCTATTTGTTCCGCTGAATACGATCGGGTTAGGAGCCGCCGTCGAACAAAGCGAGTCTGTGTAAAGCCCCATCATTTTACTGCCATCAGGAACATAAGTAACACTGTCGGTGCGTCCGGTCATATCTGCCAATTGCGACATCGAATTGTAAATACTTAAAGATGCAGGGACGCAGCTGTTGGCAATAAAGCCTGAACCCAAGCTCCCATCAAATTTGGGAACGTATTGTGTTGGCGGATACACTGGAACTGAGTAGCTCTGCAAAGAATAATATTTCAGCAACACGCCCACAGGATGGACTCTGCCTGACTTCAGCACTGAGCAAATCGCTAAATTCATTTTGTTGTTAACATCCGTGCTTGTTATCGGCAGGTTGACTGACCAGTTGGCCGAGGTCACAGCACTTGTCGTAAATGGAGTAAATCCCTGCATGGCCAAAGAATCTGGATCACACAGAAAAGGATCAGGCAAAGCATCTGCACTTCCGTAATATTTGAAAATATTAAAACTCGCAACAGCATCTGAAACCCCAGGCAGCAAAGTGGCTTTGATATTATAGGTAGCAGCATCTACAACCGTAGAAGTAAAAACCTGAGGACCATTCGTCGAGCCAGAAGCAATGAATTGCTCAAATGGTCCGTAAACCGAAGACGCTCCATCATTTCCGTTGTCCATCATCTTGGGATTAACTATCAAACTGTTCGTAAAATTCACCGCATTGGCACAAGCACCTATACCATTTGCAGTATTTGCAGCCGCCTGAAGATACATCGAAGGAAGCCCCGTAGCTGTCGCATAATTCAAAGGAACAGTACCAGAAATGTCCGCCGCCAAACCAGCCGTTGCAGGAGTAGATGAAGTGCTTACAGAATATTGCGTACTCACAGGCGTCGAAAAAACACAAGCATTGAGCCCGGCAGTGGCAGCGCTTGGCCCCCAGAAACCGTAAATATTCACGTTTGGATTTTGTATCATCCATACCGAAGTGCCATTGCTATAATTCTGACGCTGACTGATTGGCACTGTAAATCGAGCGACAGTCGATGACGCTGGAAAATACGTCTCCGTCAAATCAACCGAAGCTCCACCAAATAAATTGAAGGGCGCAGCTCCATCGAGTGGATAAACATTGTAAACAAATTTTGCACCATAAAGGCCCATAATGCTAAACCAACCAGCCACCATCATTCGCGTTTCAACAATCAATGGAGGGCGTCCATTTGAAGGAACAAAAGAAGCCGTCACAACACCCGTTGCACCAGCATCACCAGCGGCTCGCAAATAGCGTCCATTGATCCGCCCCGAAAATACTGTGTCGGCAGTAGAAACTGAACTAACTGCAAGACTGACTGTTTCGTTCGAATTCGTTAGAGACTGAACTTTGTCGCCGTAAAAAAACTGCATCGTTGAAGAGTCGGCAGCACTTCCGTAAACAGCTAAAACTTGAATCAACCGATTGCTTCCTTGTGGAATCATCAGCTGAATAGGTGCAGCCATTGCCTGACCAAGTCCGTTTTGATGCAAATCCCAATTAAAAACCACAGGCGCTGACATCCCGTCGCCCGTCACGTTGACGACAACGTGAACTAAAACATCAAAAGCCAAGGCGCCGGCTTTTTGATGAGATGACGAACTCATCGAGCTTGGTAGAGATAGGGTGACGCTCGAGTTTTTGTCATCGGCTCGAGTACAAGAAATAAGTGTCGTCGACAGGACCGCCACCGAAGCCAGCAACATCAATTTGAATTTAAAACTCAAATATTTCATTTTCATACACCACTTCCTCACAGGTTCTTATCGGATCTCTAAATAGTGATCTTAATAGCGATTTTGAATAAATCTGGACCTGGGAATAAGGACTTGCGAGAAAATTTCGACTCAACTTGAGACGACACAGCAGGTTTAGCCTTTAAGCTAAAAAATTAAACTCAATTTGAAACGGTAAAAAACAACGTTAAACTTCCAAATCACCAATTTTTGCAGATAGCGCGGTGACTAACGCGCGTGAAGAGATCAGTTCACGAATGGCTTGAACATCTTTTGCAAATACTCGGTCTTTGTCTGCAAAAGGTACCGTCTTACGAACCAAATCGTAAGCTGCAAGAACTCCTGCCGAAGGCTTGAGTGGCTTAAGTAAATCTAGAGCTTGGCAAGAAGACAAGATTTCCATCGCCACAACATTTTGTGAGTTCTGCAAAACAGAAATAAATTTGCGCGCAGCAATTGTACCCATACTGACGTGGTCTTCTTTGTCGGCAGAGGTTGGAATCGAATCCACCGAAGCTGGATGGCACATGATTTTATTTTCACTGACAAGACTTGCCGCCGCCACTTGCACGATCATGTGACCTGAATTCAAACCGCCTTGTGGAGTCAAAAACGCGGGCAGATCGCTCATCGCAGGGTTGATTAATTTTTCAATTCGACACTCAGAGATAGAGGCGATCGAAGCTGTTGCGATCGCCATAAAGTCCATCGCAAATGCCACTGGCATGCCATGAAAATTTCCGCAGCTGAGAACTTTGTTTTCTTTCGCGAAGACCAATGGATTGTCAGTGCTAGAATTTGCTTCGGTCTCAAGTACTGACTTCACGTAGTTCCAAGTGTCTTTAGCCGCGCCATGAACCGCAGGCATGCAACGCAA
>CANCBY010000091.1 GCA_947374445.1 Pseudobdellovibrionaceae bacterium | reverse complement strand
GAGGTGGCGTTGGTGCAGACCCTTGATTTTTTTACTCCGATTGTGGATACGCCTCGAATTTTTGGTCGCGTGGCAGCGGCCAATGCTTTGAGTGATGTTTATGCTATGGGCGGAATTCCTAAGACGGCGATGGCTATTTTGGCTTTTCCACTCGCAGTTTTAGACAATGATGTGGCTGTTGAAGTGCTGCAAGGAGCTTGCGAAATTTTGCAAGAAGCTGGAGTGAACTTTGTTGGGGGTCACTCGATCGATGATGACACACTGAAATTTGGCCTTTCTGTCACAGGCTACGTACACCCTCAAAAGATCTGGTCCAATGCCAAGGCCAAAGACGGCGATGTTTTAATTCTGACAAAAAAATTAGGCACTGGGACTTTGGCTGCAGGATTAAAAAAAGGTCTCTACAGCGAAGTGGATATCGAGGAAGCACTGGCCAGCATGTCACAGCTGAATAAAGTTCCAACACTTTTATCTGCGGAGTCTTTGGCTGCGATTCATTCGGCGACAGACATTACTGGTTTTGGATTTTTGGGGCACGCGGTGCAGATGGCCGAAGCCAGCCAGAAAAAATTTATAATATCTTCGAGCAAAGTTCCTTTTTTTGCAGAAGCCCCGGGCTCACTTGAAAGTGGAAATTTAACAAAAGCTCATCGCACCAACCGTGCTTATGTTGAATCCAAGATAGATTGGACGGCTTTGAGCGAAACTCAAAAACTTTTGATGGTTGATCCTCAAACTAGTGGCGGGCTTTTACTTTCTGTGGCGGCAGATATGGCTCTTAGTGTTTTGGCTGACTTGCAGTCGTATTTTAAGGCCTCTGCAGTTGTTGGTAAGGTTGTATCCCAAAATGCAACGGCCGTGATTGTCTTTGAATGAGTTCTATGAACTTGCGATCTCTTTTAGAGGTTAAATCACATCTTTTGGCGGGCCATCCCATCATTGATGTTCGTGCGCCTATCGAGTTTGCAACGGGATCATTGCCAGGATCTATCAATCTACCGATCATGAACAACGAAGAGCGAGCTGAGGTCGGCACCGTCTACAAGCAGCAGGGGCAAGAGAAGGCCATTCTCAGAGGGCACAGTTTGGTTTCTGGCTCGGTCAAAGAATTGCGGGTCAAAGCTTGGGCTGATTTTATTCAGCAACATCCTGAGGCTATTGTGACATGCTTTCGCGGGGGGCTGCGCTCAAAGATCACTCAGCAGTGGCTGGCAGATGCGGGTGTGCTAGTGCCTCGCATTGAAGGCGGCTACAAAAAAATTCGTCAGTACTTGATGGATGCAACACTCAATTTTTCAAATTTGCCTCGTGAGCTGATCGTTATTTCGGGTGCTACCGGCAGCGGTAAGACTTTGCTCTTGAGATCTCTAGAAACGGAGCGGTTGGTTTGTGATTTAGAAAAATTTGCCAATCATCGCGGTTCGGCTTTTGGCGGATATAAAGCCGGACAGCCACCGCAGATTAATTTTGAAAATCAATTAGCCTTATCCTTGCTTCGGTTGCAGGAGTCCTCGGATAAGCGGGCGATTTTGATTGAAGATGAAAGTCGTTTGATTGGTCGGAGTGTTCAGCCTCCGAGTCTTTTTGATCATTTGCGCCGCTCTCCACTGGTTCTCATCGAAGAACCGCTTTCATCGCGAGTGCAAGTCACTTTTGATGATTATATTTTAGCTTCTCCGATTGCAAACGGCTCAGAGGCTGAAGCCATGGAACTTTTTGCCTCTTATAAAGGATCGCTTGAGCGTATCACCAAAAAACTCGGCGGATTAAGAGCTAAAGAAGTCATGGGTGATCTAATGCAGTCTGAGAAAACTTATCTTGAGCATCGTGATTTTGAGGCAAACAAAGTTTGGATCGAGAAATTATTGGATTGGTATTATGACCCCATGTACTTGGGGAGTTTGCAGAGCCGTTCTCCGGTCATTCTTTTTCGCGGTTCACGCGAGCAGTGCCTGCAGTATTTGCTATCGAACTAGGTTTTTTTTGGGTTTGGTTTATAAAATAGCACCAGAACGCTCGATGCTGTCAGTGCGAATGAGACGATCATTGTCACGTTGATTTCTTCTGCGAACAAAACCCAAGCTGTCATCGCGGCAAGTACGGGCTCAAGCAATTTGCCGCAACTCATGACGTTGATATTCATAAATTTTAAAAGATAGGTAAAAAGTCCGTGTCCTAAAATTGTTGAAAAAACCGCAAGACCAAAGATTGCAATCCAGGACTCAATGGTGGTTGGCATCATTGGGATTTCGCGGACCCAGCCCAGGCCTAAAAAGCAGATCCCCGCGATCGGAAATAAAATCAGCGAGAAGTCGTTATTTGACATTTCTTTGCGTGCTTGTTGGCTTGTTAAAATATAGGCCGAGTAAAAAATGGCAGCTGCGATCGCAGCCAGGTCGCCGTCCAGATTTTGACGTTCAAATTTGAGTTGATGAGCAACCAAATTAAAAATTCCAGCAAGGGCTAGAGCGTAGGCTATAAGTAGCTTCGTTGTTAACCTTTCTTTGAAAAACAACATCGATGCAAGGGCTGTAAACAGCGGATTCGAAGCAAATAAAATCATGCCGTTGGCAATACTGGTGTGGTGCGATTGGTATTTGAAGGCCCAAAGATGAGCAAAAAACAAAACACCCGCAGCTAAAGAAAAGTAAAGTGAGCGTCGACTGGTTTTTTGAATTGCCGAAAAAAAATGCAGATCTCGAAAGTTCCAAGCGGCAATAAGAACGCTCGCGACTAAAAGGCGCCAAAAACCAAGAACCTCAGGAGGAGATTGGGACCAACGAACCCAGTGGCCTGACTGAGACAAGAAAAAGATCGCAACGAAAAAGAGGGCTATTCTCATACCCCCTGAGTCTCTCTCGAGAATTGACGATATGCAATAAGTCTTCAGAGGGGGCCTTGTCTTAACTTTTTGGTTTATTTTTAGAAGAACTTGTTTTCAAATGGTCTGGTCAAAACAACTAAGGAGAAATCACAATGTTCAAGTCTTCATCTTCGCGTTTAACATTAACAATTGGAATCGCAGCGGTCGCTTTGGTCGGTGGTATCGGTTGTGAAAAAAAGCTCGACACAGATCAACGTAAAGCAAGTTATGCAATCGGTCAGCAAATCGGACAAAATCTAAAAAATCAAAACATCGAGTTTGATGCTGATGTTCTTGCGATGTCGATCAAAGAGGCTTCTTCAGGCAAGACATCAAAATTAAAACCTGAAGAAATGCAACAGGCTTTGATGAAGCTTCAAGAAGGCATCATGAAAAAGCAAACTGAAGTCGGCGAAAAAAATAAAACTGACGGAATGGCTTACCTTGAAAAAAATAAAACTCAGCCAGGTGTAAAGACAACAGCTTCAGGACTTCAATATATTGTTGTTGAAGAAGGTAAAGGCAAATCACCGACTGAAAAAGACACAGTAAAGGCTCAGTACAAAGGTACTCTAATTACGGGCGAGCAATTTGACAGCTCTTATGATCGCGGACAGCCTGCTGAGTTTCCCGTGAGCGGTGTGATCAAAGGTTGGACTGAAGCTCTGCAGATGATGAAAATTGGCGGAAAGGTAAAACTTTTCATACCACCAGAATTAGGTTACGGCCCATCGGCTCGACCTGGAATTCCAGCCAATTCAGTATTGGTTTTTGATGTTGAGCTTGTTGACATCGTTAAGCCTGCTGCTGCAAAAAAATAGTGATCGATAACAGCTTTTTGGCTGTTTAGATTTTCGAAGGCGTAAATTTTTTACGCCTTCTTTTTTAGGTCCTCGTGTTTTAGAAAGACCAAGTTTATGTCTTTATTTGATCTTAATTTGGACCCATCAATTCATTTTGATCGAGAATTTAAAAAAGCTGAGTCTCTGGCTTTTAAAGATTTCAATGCCATGTCTTTGGCCACTTGCAGTCGAGAACTAACCCCAAGCGTGCGCACAGTTTTATTTAAGGGAATGGTTCGCGGGGGCTTTTCATTTTACACCAATTACAATTCGCAAAAATCCAAAGAGCTAGAGCAAAACGCTCAAGCATCACTTTTGTTTTTTTGGCCCCAATTAGATCAGCAGATTCGGATCGATGGTGTAGTTCACACGCTCACGCGTGCCGAGTCCGAAGCTTATTTTAAAACACGTCCACGTTTGAGCCAAATAGGAGCTTGGTCCTCTGCTCAATCAGAAATTATTTCTGGCCCCAGCTATTTGGCCGAACAGGTTCAGAAGAATGAGCTTAAGTTTCAAGGACAAGAGGTTCCATGTCCCCCACATTGGGGCGGTTGGCATGTTCTGCCTTTGAAGATAGAGTTTTGGTTTGGGCAACAGGGGCGGCTTCATGACCGTTTTGTTTATTCTCGGTCTTCTTTAGAACAGCAAAAGTGGACCTCATTGATGAAGTCTCCCTGAGCTAGGTTTTGTTGTGACAGCCAGTAGTCCTTCAATTTTGATCACAGCTTTTGAGCCATTTGGTGGCGAAGCGCTCAATCCTTCTGCTTTAATTTTAGAGAAACTTAGGTCTTTGCCTGGGGTTGATGCCGTGTTATTGCCGGTGACTTTTTCTGGCGCATTCGAGGGCTTGCAAGAGCGTTTGCAGAAGCAAGATTATGATTACATTCTGTGCTTGGGCCAGGCGGGTGGTCGATCTAAAATTAGCTTAGAGCGAATTGCCATCAATTTGATTGATACTCGAACAGCTGACGAAGGTGGCGTGACAATTCATGAACAGCCTATTTTGCCGGGGCGTCCTCTAGCTTACATGACATCATTTTCATTGCGCGAAATGGCCCATGAACTTAATAGCAGCGGACACTCTGTTGAGGTTTCAAATTCAGCGGGTCTTTTTGTGTGCAACTATATTTATTTTCAAACTTTAGCGTGGTTAGAAAAAAACATGAAAAAAACCAAAGCAGTTTTTATTCATATTCCCTACTGTCCTGAGCAGATGGCTGGAAAGCCAAATGGAACACCATTTATGGAGCTCACGCAGATGGAAAATTGTATTTTAGATTTTATAAATCAGTGCAAAGCGCTCGGTGCAATCAGATAAAACTCTGGGATTTCAACATCGAACGATGAGCCATCGTCGGCAGTCATTTGATAGCTGCCCTTCATGATTCCGGAAGTCGTTGCTAACGGGCAAGCGCTCTCGTACTCATAAGTTTGGCCGGGAGCAATTTGCGGCTGTTGTCCGGCCACACCGGCTCCACGGACTTCTTCCGTTTGTCCAAAGCCATCGGTAATTATCCAGTGACGGCTTAAGAGACGTGCGGGAAGGGCTGACTCATTTTTAATCGAAATTTTATACGCAAAAAAATAGTAGCTTGCTTCAGGTCGCGACTCTTGTTCGACATAGGTCACTTTAGCTGAGACTTTAAATGAGGATGTTGTGGTTTTTTGCGTGGACATAAGCTCTTGCTTGTTTTCGCAAGCCCAGATGCCGACGTCAAGGTTTGCTCATGGTGTGAGTGGTTATTTTAATGAGATATTTTGCATAACAAAAATTAGCGGATAGTGGTCCGAGGGCAAATGGAGCTTGGCGTCCAAAGTGGTGGGCGGATCCATCTCGAAGCCTAAGTGATCTTTATAACGATAAATTTTTACGCTGGCTATATTGAGAAGGGTTTGAGCTTTTTCTGACAAAAAGCAGTAATCGAGTTGCTTTCCTTCGCTTTTTGAATTGCGGCTGACCTGATAAAATGTGGCACTTGAGGCCTCGTCAAAGCCCGCAAGCTCCGTGATGTCTTTAAGCTGAGTATTTTTATAAATTGGTAAAAATTCAGTTTCTGTTTTTGCACGACTGGCATTGCCATTAAAATCTCCGGCGATAACGATGGGCACATCGGGTCCATGCTTTTTTTGCAGTTCATTGTAGATTTCAATCAAAGTGCGAAGCTCGGCCTCTCGTCGCTGAAGACCATTGGGATCATAACCATTGGGGTCGAGCCGGGACTTCAAATGAGTGGCCAAAAAAATCAAAAAAGGTTTTTCGCGGTCTTTGAGAAAAAGATGAAGCTCGGCCACATCTCTAGAGAATTTATGGCTAGAAATTTTACCAGAGTTAGGATCGTCTAAGACCTCGCGCTCATGGGGGTACAAAAAATTAATCAGCCGATTTTTATTTGAAACGATGTCGAAGTAGTATTGATTTGTTTTTTTGACTAAATATCCTACATCAATATTGCGATCAGAATTGCCTTCAATCAAGGCAGGCGAGTATTGATCCTGAAGGAAAAGTTCATTGAAATTTTTAAGGCTCTCAACACCACCGACCTCGCTTAAGATGAGGATGTCCGGACTTTCTTGCAAAACAATGCGAGCCAGAGACTTTGTTTTTTCGAGAGGCTTGTTATTGAAAACTGAAGTTGAAAGTTTTTGCCACCGGATCTCATCTAATTTGAGATGTTCTGCCGTCAATTGCTGATCTGAAAGTAAAAAAAGATTTTCAGCATTCAGGCTCATAATTTTTAAATTTGGAAGCACTTGAGACATCCTTACAATTTACGCAAGTCCATGGCCTGAGTCCACCAGCTTGATGTTTTGCCGGAATAGTTTTTAGGTTAGAGCCTGGCGAGATATCGTGTCAGGACCAGTTTTGTGACAGGTTGCGGTTGAACCTAGAGCCAAGTCGGGTCTAGAATGTTCCAGAAAGTCGAGGTTTTATGTCTGCCATTAATTTACCACTCAAAGTTTTTAGTCAGTCACATTTGTCATTTGGAACCTCTATAAAAAAAGGAAAGCCTCAAGCTCAGGTTTTTATTTTGGGCGAGTGGAGCGAGGCCGCAATTCATGAGCTTGTCAGCGAGCGCGCGCAGTCATGGCAGAGCGAGGCCCTCGATAAAAAAACCAAAGAATTTACGCATTTTTCTGGAGCTGAAGGGCCCGTGTGGATTTTAGCAAAAAGGGCTTCAGCAGATAGCAAGTCTTCTCACTTTGGATTTGGTGAAGAGTCAGAGCATGCATGGTATCGCGATCAAGCGGGCTCGCTGTTAAATCAATTCAAGTCGTATGACCTCTCTGAAGTTTCAATGACCTTTTTATCCACCTCTGAAGAACAAGAGCGGGCTGTTATTTTAGGTCTGAATATGGCAGCCTATAACTACAAAAGTGCTTTTCAAAAAGAACCTTTTAAAGATTTCGCAAAAATTCATCTTTCAAAAAAGATAGAATCTAAAACTCTGCAAGAAATCGAGGCCGCGTCGCTTGCCGTGAATTCTGCTCGGCACTTGGTGAATCTACCACCTAACATGCTCAACCCGAAGTCCTTCAGTGAAATGGCTAAAAAATACTTTACTGGTAAATCAGCAGTTAAAGTGGATGTTTGGAACAAGGCCCGCTTAGAGAAAGAAAAAATGGGTCTTTTGCTTGGCGTGGGCCAAGGGTCGCCAACGCCACCGTGTCTTGTTCATATTGCTTATCGGCCGACAAAGTCTTTGCAGCAAAAGCCCATCGCGATTGTTGGCAAAGGAATCACTTTTGATTCTGGCGGTCTTGATATCAAGCCTTCGAGTGGCATGCGCCTGATGAAAAAAGATATGGGTGGAGCTGCAGCAACGTTGGCTATGGCGATGTGGGCTCAGGCCTCTAAGTATCCACGCGCTGTTGATTTTTATTTGGCCTTGGCTGAAAACAGCGTAGACGGATTTGCGATGCGGCCGAGTGATGTTTTGATTGCTCGTAACGGAATGCATGTGGAGATTCATAACACAGACGCTGAGGGCCGACTGGTTTTGGCTGATGCTCTAGATGTAGCTGTCACAAGAAAGGGCAAAGACGAGCCAGAGATAGTTCTTAATTTTGCGACTTTGACTGGGGCTTGCAAGGTGGCTTTGGGCTCTGACATTGCTGGGCTTTTTTCCAATGATGACGAGCTGGCAGAAGAAATTCACTCGGCTGGAATTACAACAGGTGATTTGAATTGGCGTCTGCCACTTTTTCAAAAATACACGGCAGGTTTTAGCTCTAATTTTGCCGATATGGTGAATGCAACTGACGGCTTCGGTGGGGCGATCACAGCCGCGTTATTTTTAGAAAAATTCGTCCGTCAAAAACCTTGGGCTCATTTAGATATTTACGCTTGGACGGATAAGGCGCAAGGGGGCTTAAGCTCTGCTGGCGGCAACGGGCAGCCAGTGCAGGCGATGATCGAGTTCTTGAAAAGCAAAGCCTAAAAAATTTTGGGGTTCATCTGCTTTTAGAGGAGCCCAAAAAGATGGTCTTGTTTTATTAAATCCCGAATGAGGTTTGGCACATGCTTTTCCCATTTGGGATTTTTTTCTTTGATCCAGCGGCTGATCTGATCTGAATGGATATATTCTTCAATTTGATCGCAACCCGAAATATCGGCGATCATTCCTAGCTTCAAAAAATGCTGGTAGATTGCATTGACGTTGGCTTGCGGGAAAAAGGTTTTTGCAGTGATGCACAGATCTGGTGTTTTATGCGGGTAAATATAGAGTCTTGTTTTATCATCGAGCAGTTTGCCCATACCTTCGAGCAGTCCGCCTTCGAGGTCTTTGTAATGATTTTCATCAAATAAACTATCGAGCTTTGAGGCACCCACAATTAGCACCATAGGCTTTGTTGTGTACTGCCGCAAATAGCGCTTGAGCTTGTAATAGAGTGAAAAATTTGAAACCAAAACATGACCGCCCAAAGCGCAAAGTGAATTGACTCGATCTAAAAAGTCGACCTCGTTGATGTCTCCATCTTGTGCCAGGTTTTGCATCGTGAGCTCAAAAAATACGAGAGTCTTTTTTGAGTCCTCAGGAAAGTCTTGTGCCAATTGATAGCTGCCCTTGTTGAGTAGATCCAGATGCGTGTTTGTGACTGGTCTAAATGTGCCACGCTGGACGATCAAGGATTTGCCATAAACTTCGTCAGAGATATTAAGAATGGTTTTATCAGGCCCAAATAAAATAGCATCCGAAAGCCCGCGGCGTACGAGCTCTAGATTCATAAGATGGCCGTTGATATGAGCTAAGTCTGGACCGCTAAACTTAATCAAATCGATCGAAATTTGTCCCTCTTTAATATTGTCAACCAGCGAAGAAAT
>CANCBY010000090.1 GCA_947374445.1 Pseudobdellovibrionaceae bacterium | reverse complement strand
GATATTTTTGGATCCGGCTGTCTCGAAATTCTTCCAGACGGATACGGCTTCCTTCGATCTCCCGACTATAACTACCTTCCAGGTCCAGATGATATTTACGTATCTCCAGCGCAAATCCGAAGATTTGGTTTGCGTACTGGTGACACCGTCACTGGAACAGTTCGTCCTCCTAAAGAGGGCGAAAGATACTTCGCACTTCTTAAAGTAGACACCCTCAATTTTGAGACTGCAGAGCAAGGAAAAGATAAAATTCTTTTCGATAATTTGACTCCGCTTTATCCGCAAAAGCAGCTCAAGCTTGAACACAATCCAAGTGACTACACGACTCGAGTCGTAGACTTGATGGCGCCACTAGGTAAGGGCCAGCGTGCTCTTATTGTTGCGCCTCCTCGAACCGGTAAGACTGTTCTGATGCAGAATATCGCCAATGCGATTTCTACAAATCATCCCGAAGTGAAGCTGATCGTTCTTTTGATCGATGAGCGTCCGGAAGAGGTGACCGACATGCTTCGCTCTGTAAAGGGCGAAGTAGTTAGTTCTACCTTCGATGAACCACCAACTCGCCACGTTCAGGTAGCAGAGATGGTCATCGAGAAAGCAAAACGGTTGGTCGAGCACAAACACGATGTTGTGATTTTGCTCGACTCAATCACTCGTTTGGCCCGTGCTTACAACACGGTTGTGCCACCGTCTGGAAAAATTCTTTCTGGTGGTGTGGACTCAAACGCCCTTCATAAACCAAAACGCTTTTTCGGCGCTGCCCGAAACATCGAAGAGGGCGGTTCTTTAACGATCATCGCGACAGCTTTGATCGATACTGGCTCTCGTATGGATGAGGTCATCTTTGAAGAGTTCAAAGGGACCGGCAATTCAGAGATCCACTTGGATCGCAAGCTCATGGAAAAGCGTATTTTCCCATGCATGGACATCAATAAGTCAGGAACTCGAAAAGAGGACTTGCTGATTGAAGCTAAAGATCTGAATAGACTATGGATTTTACGAAAAGTCCTAGC
Organism: Pseudobdellovibrionaceae bacterium; assembly: GCA_947374445.1. Taxonomy (GTDB): domain Bacteria; phylum Bdellovibrionota; class Bdellovibrionia; order Bdellovibrionales; family Bdellovibrionaceae; genus CANCBY01. The sequence continues at coordinate 8,164 of CANCBY010000090.1, read as the reverse complement.
TCCCATGAACGTCGTTGATGCCATGGAATTTTTGTTAGACAAGGTGTCTGTGGCAAAAACCAACACGGCATTTTTGGACTCTATGGGCGGCGGTAAGGGCTAATAGGCCTCGACAGGCGGCATAGCGTTGTGTATATCAGTGCGTAATAAAACATCACGGTCGGCATTTGTTTTGTCGGCGTGATCCTCCAAGCGGCAGTCATTGAAGATTTGAGCCCGTCTTGAATTAATGGCGGCAGCCAATCCTGCCGGAAAGAAAGAAGAGAGAGTATGAAAGAAAAATTGCACCCAGTAATGAGAGACGTAGTTTTCAAAGACGTATCTTGCGACTATTCATTCTTGTCACAATCGACAATGAACTCACAAGAAACGGTTAAATGGGAAGACGGAAAAACATACCCATTGATCAAAGTTGAGATCTCATCTCAATCTCACCCTTTCTTCACAGGCAAACAGCGTGTGATGGATACTGAGGGTCGCATTGACCGTTTCAAAAAGAAATACGGCAAAAAGTAAATCTCAAATTGCGAAATTCAAGAAGATGCGGTCCCATTCAGGAGACCGCATTTTTTTTGTTCACTGAGTCTGTCGGCTGAGGAATTAAGCTCCATGTTTTCAAAGCTCAAAGAAGTTGAATCGCGCTACGAAGAAGTCAATCTGGCTTTGCAAAAGCCCGATATTGCCTCAGATCAAAAACAGTACCGCGCTTTCATGAAAGAGCTCGCCGATCTGCAAAAGATCGTTGTGATCTATCGTGATTACACAAAGAAAAAAAACGAACTTGCCTCAAATGTTGAGATTTTAAATACCGAATCCGATGCTGAGTTTCGTGAGATGGCCAAAGAAGAAATTAAAATTCTTGAAGCCGAAATTTCACCTCTTGAAGAGAGACTTAAATTATCACTTATCCCCAAGGATCCAAATGATGATAAAAACATCATTCTTGAAATCAGAGCGGGAGCCGGTGGAGATGAGGCCAGCCTTTTTGCAGAGGAACTTTTCACGGGCTACGTAAAATACGCAGGCACTCAAGGCTGGAAGGTTTCGTTAATGTCTCGGTCTGACGGCAATGTCGGCGGAGTCAAAGAGGTTATCGCCAGTATTTCTGGCGAGTCTGTGTTTTCAAAACTCAAGTACGAGAGCGGAGTTCATCGCGTTCAGCGCGTTCCAAAAACCGAAACACAAGGTCGCATTCACACATCAACAGTGACTGTGGCGGTTATTCCTGAGCAAGAAGAAGTCGATGTAAAACTCAACATGAACGAAATCCGCATCGATGTGACCAGATCTCAAGGTGCAGGAGGTCAGTCGGTCAATACAACAGACTCTGCCGTTCGGGCGACGCATTTACCTACGGGCATTATAGTATTTTGCCAACAAGGCAAATCGCAGCTCGGCAACAAAGAGATCGCGCTTAAAATTCTTTATTCTAAACTTGTGCAGATCGAAGAAGACAAAAAAACAAAAGAAGCCTCCGATGCACGCCTAGCTCAAATTGGAACTGGCGATCGCTCAGAGCGCATTCGCACTTATAATTTTCCGCAAACTCGAATCACTGATCATCGAATTGGTCTGACTATACACTCGATTGACGCTGTGATGGGTGGAGCTTTCGAAAACCTAGTCGACCCTCTCGTTGCGCACTTCCAAGCTGAAGCTCTCAAAAATCAGACGAAGAGTCCTTAATGATTCTCAAAGAAGTTCTTGATAAGACAACTCAGTTTTTCAAAGATAAAAAATTTGAAACCGCTCGCCTTGATTCAGAACTTTTAATTTCTAAAGCCTTGGGCCTGACTCGAGTTGAGCTGTACATGAAATACGAGCAACCTCTTCAAGACAAAGAGGTCGAAACTTGCCGAGACTTTGTTCGCAGAAGAAGCCAGGGCGAGCCCGTGGCCTATATTCTTGGCAGCCGTGATTTCTACAAACTAAATTTTAAAGTCGATTCTCGTGTTTTAATTCCTCGTCCTGAGACTGAGACTCTTGTTGAAACAGTTTTAGAGTTAATGAAAAAAAGCCAGCAAGAGAAATTTGAGATTTTAGACCTTGGCTGCGGATCTGGCTGCATTGGTTTGTCTGTTGCTAAACACGAACCCAGGTCGCGAGTCACATTGATTGATTCGTCTCTAGGCGCAACAGAAGTGACGACAATCAATCAGCAGAATTTGGGGCTTAGTGAAACCTCAACTATTGTTCACAGCGATGCGATGAGCCTTGAGACTCAAGGCAAAACTTTTGATTTTATTTTGTCGAATCCACCCTACATTGCAGAAAACGATCCTGAAGTCCAAGCGGAGGTCCGAAAATTCGAACCTTCATCAGCGTTATTTGCGGCGGAAGAGGGATACTCGGACATCAGAGCCTGGTCAAAAAAATACTCGGCCTGTCTCAAGCCTGGCGGAGTTATGATTTTTGAAATCGGGTATCGCCAAGCAGAAAATGTAAAAGCACAGTTTGAAAATTTGAATATTTTCGAAAGCGTTAAATTAATTCAAGATTTTTCAGGTCATCAAAGATTTATAATGGGAAAAGCTCGAGGAGTTGATCATGGATAAAATGGTAGTCATGGGCGGATTTCAGCTCAACGGAGAAGTCGAAACAAGCGGAGCAAAAAACGCAGCTCTACCGATTCTGTTTTCTACTTTGTTAGCCGAGGGCGAGCACACGTTTTTTAATGTTCCATTTCTTAAAGACATTGAGTCCACTTCTGATTTGCTAACAACTCTGGGCTGCCAGATCGAGAGAGTAGGCCCGGCCCTTAAGGTCCAAGTAAAAAAAGCGGCCTCGCTCGAAGCGCACTATGATTTGGTTCGTAAAATGCGTGCAAGTATTCTTTGTCTTGGTCCATTGCTCGCAAAATATGGCGAGGCCGTTGTGTCACTGCCCGGAGGCTGCGCGATTGGAACTCGACCCATCGATCTTCATTTAGACGGAATGAAAGCTTTGGGAGCAACCATTCAACTTGAAGACGGCTACGTGAAAGCCACTGCAAAAAAACTTGTGGGAGCCAATATCCTTTTTGAAACCTCAACGGTTGGTGGCACTGAAAACGTAATGATGGCCGCAGTTTTAGCTGAAGGCAGAAGTGTTCTCGAAAACGCGGCCAAAGAGCCTGAGATTGTCGATCTCGCAAATTACCTTATTGCCATGGGCGCAAAAATTTCTGGTCATGGTACCAGTGTCATTACGATAGACGGTGTTGATAAATTAAAGCCTGCAACTTTTGAGGTGATGGCCGACAGGATCGAAGCAGGCACACTGTTGATCGCTGGCGCGCTCACAAAAGGTGAAGTCACCGTTAAAAAAATTAAGCATGAATCTATCGACGCTTTAATTGTGAAAATGCGTGAGTGTGGTTTTCAAATTGATATAGGGTCGGATAGTGTGACCGTCCGAAAAGCCAGTGGATGGAGGGCTGTCGATATTACTACAAATCCATTTCCGTTGTTTCCGACTGATCTTCAGGCTCAGTTTATGGCCTTGATGACAGTTGCTGATGGAACTTCAGTCATTTCTGAGACTGTTTTTGAAAATAGATTTATGCACGTTCAAGAGCTCAGCCGCCTTGGCGCCGATATTACACCGAAATCGAGAGTGGCTGTTGTTCGAGGGGTTAAGATGCTTACGGGTGCTCCAGTTATGGCTACCGACCTGAGAGCTAGCGCTAGCCTTGTACTAGCTGGGCTTGTTGCTCGTGGAGAAACTGCCGTGAGTCGAATTTATCATTTGGATCGCGGTTACGAAAAGCTAGAAAACAAGCTTTCAAATTTGGGTGCTAAAATTCGTCGAGTTTGATTTTGAGATGACCCTGAAGCGGGTAAAAAAAAGCCTCTTCCAAGAGGGGCAAGGAAGAGGCCTACACAAACATATTTACCTCAACCCGGGAGGGGATCTAGGGCTGAGGTATTCGAACAAAACTAAGGGACCAACCATATTCTCAACAAATAAACCAGGGAGGGGATCCTTAGATTGAGCGTTGAGAACAGGTCGAACCTTAAATCAAAAAACAAAACTTAGATCAAAAGCCAACTTCAGCGGTGAAGTGAAGCCGAAAACCCCAGAACAATTATTATATAAATAACAACTAGTCCGGTTTGCATTCGACTGTTTTTTAAAACATTGAACCGACCATTAACCATCTCTCAACTTCATAGCAAAGTTGGTGCCAGCTGTATTTTGCGGAAAATTCGATGGAATTGAAAAGGGATCTTTTGTGGTTCCAATATGGATAGGGCGATAACCCAATCTGGAACCAGTCAAGGTTCCAGATTGGGTAATTTATTCGGTTTTAACTGACTTAAGTCCGATTCAGAACACTTAGCGCAGGGAATGCTCCTATGATTTAAAAATTCTTAGTACAATCAAATGGATATGAGTTCTCCGAAAGCCCCATCAAATACATCAAAAGGTTCAAATCTAGGCGTAACCTGGATGATGCAAAACTCAAAGGGCGTGGCTTCGGGGCCCCACTCAACAGAAGGAATCATGCAGATGATTTCTGGCGGGGAAATACAAGGAACTGAAAAAATTAAGCGCCTGCCTGACGGGCGTTGGATTGAAATTTCTAAGCAAGATGAGTTTTATGACCGGCTGCTTGAAGCGCTCGAGGAAGTTGTTCGCAGTAAAGAGTCAAAGCTGCCGCGACAACCAGTAGAAATGTCATGGGAAAAAAAGCCTGTTCAAAATGTCAAAAATACCGAAAGCACAGAGTCACTGCCGCCTAAAAATGTAAATGAAAATGATGATCTCACTGAGTTTCCCCAAATCTCTAGCCTAAGCACAACTGATAAGTTTACGTCACCACCGCAAACCTCATTGCCACCGGAGCTATCAAAAACAGATGTGATGAGTGATAATTGGGACAGTCGTGGCCCCATCTCTCGGGGACCAGTTTTAGATCTTATTCGAACTCCAATTAAGTCCAATCAAAACAAGAGAAAGATCGTTTTTGCGACAAGCGCGATTTTCGCGGCACTATGTTTAGTTGCGATTGCACTTCTTCTTCCGAGCGGCAACTCGCGCAGAGGAAAGCCCCACCTCGTTGTGCCTCGAACTACAAGTACGGATGGGCTTTCTGCAGAAAAAGAAAAAACACTTCTAAAGCAGGCGATTGTTGAATTTTTAAAAGATACATTTGAAGGCTATCAAGAGAGTCAAAATAAATTAGCAATTTTGATAGAGGGGGCTCCGCAAAACACTGAGGCACGAGGGCTTCTGTGCTTAGTCTATAAAGAATTGTGGCCTTTTGTCTCTCAAGACTCTCAAGACTTAGAGTCTGTTTCTCAACTTACCAGAGTAACGCGCCAGTTGGATCCGGTTGGCATTAATGGAATTTACTGTGATGTTACGCGTCTGTTAATCGTGGGTCGGTATCAAGAGGCCAAAGGAGTTCTTGAGCATTCACTAAATCAAACAAGCCTTTCGGCAGCGCCAATTCTCTATTCACTCAAAGCAGAGTTGTTGGCGGGCGATAGAGACTTTCAGACAGCCTATTTGTACTCTGAAAAGGCGAGCAAGCTATGGCCCGAATGGGTGAAGCCAGTATTTGATGTAGGTGTTTATGCAGCGAAAGCAGGGAATAACCAAGTTGCTATAAGAAATTTGCAAAGCGTACAAGCTAGTAATCCAAAAAATAAAAAAGCAGCTATTGAGCTTGGAGTTTTACAATACAAATTTTTACAAAATGCGGAGACGGCACTTTCAACACTTACTATAGCCGTCTCGATGTCGGAAAAAGTGCCGCGTCTTATTGAAGCAAAAGCAAATTTTACTATTGCACAAATATATTTAGAAAAAAGACAAGAGCAAAAAGCCTTGAGTTTTTCGCAAAAAGCGCATGATTTAAATCCTGGCGACTCGCAATACCGGGAACTTCTGTTATCTCTGGGGGGCAGTGACAAAGGGTCAAAAAATTCTTCGTACACTTCAGAGCTCGTTTTTTTAGGAGATCAGTATGTAAGAACGGGTGATTGTCTTGCCGCCCAGGCAGAGTTTAAGGCGGCTTTTGAGCTTGATCCTGAAAATGGTCTCGCGGCAATGAAGGCGGCCAAGTGCTTGTGGCAATTGAATCAGACTAATGAGGCCATTTCATACTTAAACAAAGCGATAGCGGCGGATAAAAAATTAACTTCTGCTTACACTTTGCAGGCAGACTATTACACGCAAAAATACAACTATGCCTCTGCTGTCCAAATTCTATCCAAAGCCTCACAGCAATTTACCAATAATCCGGAAGTATTAAGAGGATATGGACTCCTTGAGTTTAAAAGAAATAATTTAAAAGAGTCGATTGCATATTTGCAACGAGCGCAAAAAATTTATGAAAACGATACGGAAACACTTGTTCTTTTGGCAAAGGTGCAAGCTGGTTTGAGTCTTTATAAAGACGCTTCAGTTTCTGCCAGTCGGGCTGTTGAAATTGATAGCAGCAATATTGAAGCTCAAATTGTATTTGCAAAAATTATTTCTCAACTTTACGGAGTAGATCAGGGCATCAATCGATTGAGAGAACTAATCGTGAAGTATTCATACACAATTGATTTTCGATTGGGATTAGCGGATCTGTATAAAGAATCAGAAAGATACAAAATATCTCAAGAGATTTATCAGCAAATTGTCGACGTAGATCCACGAAATAAAAAAGCATGGATTGGCCTTGGAGAGTCGTTTCAAGCGCAAGGCCTGTTTGATAAGGCACTCAAGTCTTTTTTGAGTTCTGCTATCACCGATCCGACGGATCCAGAGCCATTATTTAAATCAGGACTTATTTATTTAGAAAATGACAAATACAAAGATGCAATAAATCAGTTTCAGCGGGCGTTAAAAATAAATCCACTTTATCCGAGACTTAATTATTACATCGGTAGAGCTTATTTTTTAAACGGCGATTATAATTTTGCGCTGAGCTCGGCCCAGGAAGAGCGAAAGGCAAATCCGAACCTTGCCGAATCATATTTGTTAGCCGCGGAAGTGTATACCGAGACAAAACAGTTCCAAAAGTGTGCTGAAGAGTATCAGCAGGCGATCAAGCTTCGTCCTCAGGGTGCGATTTTATATGTCAAACTGGCCCGATGTTACCGACAAAGTGGTGGTCTTGATATTGCCGAGAGCATGCTCAATATTGCATCAAACCAAGAGTCCGGAAACCCCGAGATCTATAAGGAACAAGGCGCAATTTACGAAACGCGGGGAGACATTCGATCTGCTGTTTCGGCCTATAATAAATATTTAGCGTTATCTCCGAATGCGCCGGATCGTCGAGAGCTTGAGGGCCGGATTCTTCGTTTGAGTGGCAACTAAAACTGGATTCAACATTGTTCAAAGTGGTAAGCTAATTCAATCCTAGGAGGTCAAAATGGGTATAACAGATAAAATGAGTCAGTTGGCTGGAAGTGTTCAGCAGGGAGTTAAAGACTCATCGGTTTCTTTGCTCTCTATTTCCTTCAAAATGATAACGTGTTTTATTTTTGCGCTCACGCTGGCTCTTATTGGCCAGGAGATGATGGGTTTTGGAACACTGATGTTTGTTTTCATGATGATTGTGGTTGGTGGATTACTTTACCGCCTATTATCGCCATGGAGCATTGGCTCTGTTTTAATTTTTGATCTGATTTGCGTTTTAACGGCATTGTTACTACGCATGTATATTTTAGTCGCACCTTGAGGTCTCTATGATTGATATTAAGCTTCTTGAAAAAGACAAAGACACGGCCGGATCGTATTTTCAAAAATACAAAAAATCTTTAGAAGATCGCGGTGCGAGTTCTTCTGTTCTTGAAGAAATCATGGAGTTAAACCGAAAACGTAAAGCGGCTTTGACTGAATTTGAAACACTTCGCGCTGAACAAAATAAAGCTTCAGGAGAAATCGGACAGCTTAAAAAAACAGGACAAGATGCTTCTGCTTTGATGTCAAAAGTAGAAGTCATGAAAACCAATCTTAAGTCTCTCGAAGAAGAGGCTGCTCGTCTTGATGGTATTGTGATCAATCATTTGATGACATTGCCAAATAAAATTCATGAGTCTGTGCCTTTTGGTAAGTCCGAGCATGACAATAAAATTGTGAAAACTGTGGGAGCTCCGACGACCTTTTCGTTCAAGGCCAAAGAGCATGGCGATATTGGTGAAGCTTTGGGTCTTATAGATTTTGAGCGCGCTGGCAAAGT
>CANCBY010000089.1 GCA_947374445.1 Pseudobdellovibrionaceae bacterium | reverse complement strand
AGTTCAGGAGTTGCTGTTTTAAGCTTTTGAATGAGATCAGAATAGGAAGAGAAAGCGTATGTCCGTAGTAGTTTAGCCAGGCGGTTTTTCATCAAGGCATAATTTTTATCATTTTCAGGCAACGAAACGCCGGCTAATTGATACATTTTGTCGGCGAAAAATTTAAACTCTTCAGACCCCAACTCAAGAGACTCGAGACTTTGGAATTCGGCTAAAAGATTGCGGGCTGTTGAAGACTTCATGCAGCAGTAGCACTTTCGATTTGGTGTTGTGGTTTGTACGCCATAACAATTGCAATTGGATCTAGGATTAGAACTGTATTTCCATCGCCAAGAACAGCGGCTCCAGAAATCTCTGCTACATCTTGGCCTATTTGCAACGGTTTAACCACAGCTTGCGTTTGACCCAAAACTTGATCAACCGGAATCCCGATCAGCCCGAGAGGAGTCTCTATAATGACAAGCATAGACTCATCTCGGCTTTTAGTTGTGGCAGAAGAAGAGTCAGCAGGAGCAAGTTCTGCTTTTATTTCTATTGGAAGTTTGCCAAAAAGATCTGTTAAGTCGGCTATTGGAATTAGATTATCACGGACGAGGGCCACCCTTTGTCCAATTGAGACTTGTGTAAAGCTTTCAGGAACAACACGGACAAGTTCTTTGATCGAGTGAATTGGAAGTATAAATTTTTGACTACGAATACCTACAACGATTCCGTCAGTGATCGCAGTGCTTAAAGGAATATGCAGTCTGAATGTGCTGCCTTTAAGCGGAGTGCTTTCGATTTCGATTTTTCCATGGACTCGCTCGAGATTTGATTTAACTACGTCAAGTCCTACGCCACGGCCAGAAAGATCCGTGAGCTTTTCAGCTGTCGAAAAGCCTGGAGCAAAAAGCAGTTGATAGACTTGTTCATTGGTCATGCTGCTAGCTTTAGTGTCGGGGGGTAGGATATTTTTTTCGATGGCTTTGGCTAAAACCTTGTCTCTGTTAATACCGCCGCCATCATCGATAATTTCAATGATGACTTGTCCGCCACTTTGCTTGGCGATCACAGTCAATGAGGCCGTCATATTTTTGCCACGCTCTTTGCGCACAGCTTGCGATTCAATGCCGTGATCAAGTGCGTTTCGAATCAAATGAACCATCGGGTCGCCTAAGATTTCAAAAACGGTGCGTTCAACTTCAGTTTCTTCGCCAATAAGATTTAGATTTAGAGGCTTATCTAGTTGCAATGAAACGTCTCGAACCAGGCGTTGAATTTTTAGGAAGAGTGATTTTAATGGAGTCATTCGCATTCCAAGAGTTTTTTCATAGAGCTCTCGAACGGATTTGTCGAGCTGATCGACCACCGAAATTAGCCGAACATTTTCACCGTTTTGAACGGCATCGTCGTGAATCAATTGATTTTTCAAAACAACAATTTCTCCGACAGCATCAAGAACCGAATCTAACCGAGCAAGGTCAACTTTAATTGAGGTGATAGCAGAAGCCTTCACTGCTTTAGGAGAAGGATTTCCGCCGCTACCAGTAGTTTTTTGTGCTGGATGAGTTGATACAGTTGCAGTTGCTGCGAGTGGTAGTACATTTTCTAGTGTATTAGGATTCTCGGTTTTTTCTAAAAGCTTGCCATTCGCTTCAAGGTCTTCGACTGTTAGTGGTAGAACAGAGGCCGTACGATCTGCTGGTGTATCTAGCGGCAATGCCTCCGCAGCTGTCTGAATGTTAGAAGTATTAGATGAAGTTAGTCCATTGAGTCTCTCTGTTTGCGATAAGACTCGGGCTAATAGTTGTGCCGGATCCCAAGCAACTTCTGATTTTTCTTGCAAAGCTAAAAGACGTTTTTTGAATTCATCTCCAGATTCGAGTAAAACCGAAATGATATCTGAATTTACAAAGTGTGGTGAAACACGCAGAATGGCCAAGAGGTCTTCAACTTTGTGGGCAAATGCACCAAGATCAGGAAAGCCAACAGCCGAAGCTCCACCTTTGATCGAATGAGCAACGCGAAATATATTTGTCAGATATTTTTCTGGTTCAATACCAGATTCAAGACCGAGCATACTTTCTTCGTATTGCTCGAGCATAAATATCGCCTCAGTGAGGAATTCGCCTTGGAGCTCTATAAAAAAATCTTGGTCACTCATAAATTTCTCTCGGTTTCTATATGTTTAACTGCAAAGCTTCTAACTGTTGCGACGCGGTGGATGTGAGAGCAGGCGCATTTTAAAAATCTCTCGCTTTTTTTCTAAAAGATCTTTGTTGATTCCATCGAGTTCGGGGTTGTTGGCAGTGTACTTTTCCCATGCTGCTTGAAACTCATTCATTTGAATTCCTAGAGCTATCGCTAAATTCACTACTTTATTGAGCTCATCGATATCGAAGGGTTTGTGTAAGAAGTCCATTGCGCCGAGGCGTAGGGCTTCAGTGGTGTTGTTTCGATCGCCAAATCCAGAGAGAACAATAATAGGTGTTTCTTTTCCGGCTTTGCGAACTTCTCGGATCATTTCAAGACCTGTCATCATGGGCATGCTTATGTCTGTAATTACAGCCTGAGGATTGAGACTTAAAATTTTCTCTAAGCCTTGTTTGCCATTTTCGGCTGTGACAATTGTGGCGGTGACATCCATTAGAGAGCCGGTGATTGTTTCGCGAACCTCTGGATCGTCTTCGACCACAATTAATATTGGCAAAACTTTATCAGGCTGCATGTAAAACCTCACTGAGCGGAATTTCTGCTAAATTTTCTTTTGAGAGTGCAGAAACAACATCCACTAAAATAATTACAGTTTGGTCGATCTTGCCCATTCCTCTGATGAACTTTGCTGATTCAGACGTTCCGAGAGCTGGTGCTGGTTCGATTTGACTCTCTTTTAAATCAGCAACTTCTCTGACTGAGTCGACAATCATGCCCACTTGGCCAATATTGCTTTCAATGACGATGATACAGGTGTCGCGAGTGTGAGTGTTTGCTGTCAGACAAAACTTTAGGCGAAGATCAATGACAGGAATAATCTTGCCACGAAGGTTCATAACCCCCTTCATAAACGCAGGAGTTTTGGGAACCGGTGTGATTTCTGCAAGACGATTGATTTCACGCACGGCCGAGATCGGAAGCCCGTACTGTTCTTGATTCAGTTGAAAAGTTAGATATTGGCCTGGTTTTGCGATCTCGTTTGACATGATAACCTCTTGTATTAGCTTCTGTAACTTCGGTGGAATTTTACTATCACTTGAGATGAGATTTCCTAATATGACTAAGGTCCGTAGCTGATTCCTGCAAGGCTTGGAATATTGGTGTGGTCTTAACTTCTAGCTCGACCTTTGGTTGCAGGCCTTAACATAAACTAAAGGCGTCCTGTTGAGATTTTATTGCGACTTTTATGAATGAAAGATTCAATGTTAAGATGAGTTTCAGTTTGTCAGTGGGCTTCATAGTTGAAACGACTTGAGGATAATGTATGTATCGAAAATCAACTAGGACTTTTTTGTTTCTGTTTACTTTTGCCATTTTGTTTTCGCAAAGTAGTTTTGCGCAAAAAAAAATACGACGAAGCGGTGAGGGTCAAAAAACTCTCACTTATGACCTGGGTGCTTCCGTTGGATCTTACAATGGCAACTCTTACAGTGAGTTGACATTTGGTTTGAACGCGTACCTGACTGATTTTATGATTTGGCGAAATGCTTTGTTTACCCGCTTTGGATCGAATATTGATTCGGTGACCGGGCTAGACACGTCGATACGATTTTTTTATGACTCAAGACCAGAGGCAGGCTCATTAGGAATCACGCTTTTCGCAGGGCCTGGGTACAGAATCTCTGCAGAAAAAAATTCTGCTTTTTTTGCAGAGGGTGGCGCCGTACTAAAAGTCGTGGGATTGAGTTTGGGAGGTGGAATGAAGAGCATGATTTATACCAACCCTGGCAAGGACAGCAAGGGAGTTGACTTGCCTAAATCTGATACGATTTATTTTATTATTTTAGCTGGGGGCGGAGTATTTTGAGTTCGATCGAGCCCCAGATTGAAATTTTGGGAACGGTTGTTTTTTTGTTTGCAATTGTTCATACATTTTTTTCGAAGTTGATTCTCAATCAAGCTGCAAAATTTAAAAAAGGATCTTTGCCTGAGGCCATGCTTCATCTTTTGGGCGAGATTGAAATTGTTTTTGCTTTTTGGGGATTCATTTTTTGCAGCCTATGGTTAGTCCTCAGGGGCGTCGCTCCAGTTATTTTGCATTTGGAGTCCTTGCATTTTTCGGAGCCGATTTTTGTTTTTTGTATTATGGTTGCTTCATCTACTCGTCCAATGATTGTGCTGGCTAAGGAATCAATTTTGACATTGAGCCACTGGCTGTCGAAGCTATTTCGGGTTCATCGTGTTTTGATGGATTTATTTATTATTTTATCTTTTGGTTCCTTGGCAGGAAGCCTGATCACGGAGCCGGCGGCAATGACGGTTTCTGCTGTTTTATTATACTCACTGTTGGACCGAGCGCCTTCTCGTCTTTTGTACGGAGCATTGGCTGTGCTTTTTGTGAATATATCAATCGGTGGTTCGCTCAGTCATTTTGCAGCACCTCCAATTTTAATGGTTGCAGGGACTTGGCATTGGGATTTTTCGTATGTGTTTGGACACTTTGGTTGGAAAGCTTTGATCGCAGTTTTTGTAAATTCGGGCTTGCTCGTTTTGCTTGAAAAAAACTCAATTAAAACATTTTGTCGATCGTTGGCTGAATCCGAAAAAGAGAAGGCAGTTCCACTGGTTGTGATTTTAATTCATCTGTTTTTGTTAGTTACGATGATTCTTGCATCTCATCATTCTGTGGTTTTGGTTTGTCTGTTTATTTTGTTTTTAGGCGTGGTGACTTTGACGTCGTCTTATCATCAAAGCTTGCGGCTAAAAGAAAGTCTGCTGGTTTCAGTATTTTTAGCTGGAATTATTGTTTTTGGAAGCTTTCAAAAATGGTGGCTTCAGCCCTTGCTAAAAAGTCTTGGAGATCTTCAGATTTATTTTGCATCTGTTTTTTTGACTTCGATCACGGACAATGCGGCATTAACATACTTAGGGGCTCAGGTCCCCGGCTTGAGTGATTCAGCCAAATATTATTTGGTGGCTGGAGCCATTGCTGGTGGCGGGCTCACCGTAATTGCCAATGCACCCAATGCTGCGGGGTTTTCAATATTGCAGAGTAAGTTTAAATCGGGACTGAGTCCCCTGTGGCTTTTTGTGGCTGCACTGCCGCCTACAATAATCGCGGTGCTGTTTCTTGAGTTTCTGCCGCATCTAACAATTTGATGACAATTTGAATAAAAAAAAGGGAGCGCGAGGCTCCCTTTTTAAAACTTTTAAAGTAGAAAAATTACTTTTTAACTTCTTCTTTTTTGTCGTCTTTTTTAGCTTCTGCTTTAGCGTCTTTTTTTGGATCTTTTTTGTCGTCTTTAGCGTCTTTAGTGTCGCCTTCAGCTTTTTTGTCGTCTTTTTTAGCTTCTTTTTTTGCGTCTTTCATGTCGCCTTTTTTGTCGTGAGCTTTTTTGCCAACAACTTCTTTGCCTTCAGCTTTTGCTTCTGGCTTGCCAGCAGGGGCGGCATGCTCTTTAGCTGCAGGGGCTGCATGCTCAGTTGGAGCTGCCGCTGCAGGAGCTGCTGCCGGTGGAGCCGCAGGAGCTGGTGGGTTAGCAGAAGCCATTGAAGCCGCAAACATCATAGTTGCCAATACTGATACAAGTTTCATAAATCCTCCTAAGGATATTGTTTTTAGTTGTTGTTGCAGGACTTAGAATAACCGAGTTCCCTCAAGACGAGATGAAGTGGAGATTAAATATTTTTAATCTCGAGATGAAACGTAACCCCATTTGTGCCCTGATTTCCAGCATCTGTAGGCCCGGAAGGGGCAGGATTGTTTTCAACCCACAGTTGAGCGCTATGCAATTTCGCAATTTTTTTAGCAATAGCTAGACCCAAACCATAGCCTGGAGCAGTTTTCGAGGAGGTCGAACCACGGCTAAACCGATCAAACACCAGATCCAGCTGGTTCTCCGCGATCCCAGGGCCCTGATCTTGAATTGAGATTCGCATGGTATTTGAGCTCCAATTGAGCAGAAGTTTCACAACAGAGTTTGTGGGAGAATATTTGACGGCGTTTTCAAGCAAATTAAAAATCATATTCTGCAATAGATCTTCATCGGCAGAAATGCGAGGACGTTCGGCCGTTTCGCTACGATCTGATTCGATATTGAATTGAAGGCGAATGTGTTTTTTTGCCGCCAATTTTTCAGCTCGAGCGATGACTTCGAGTACGAGATCTTCGGGATAGACTTCCGAAAATGTCAGACCTGAAAGGCCCGCATCAACCCTTGCAAGCAAGAGCATATTTTTTACCAAAGAAATGAGCAGATCAATCTCTTGCAAGTGGCTCTCAAGCCAAGGCGCTTGTGAGGCCTTCGCTTGATTTTCGATTTCGGTTTTCATGATGGCCAGTGGAGTTAGGAGCTGATGAGAGGCGTCGGCCACAAACCTTTCTTGGCTTAAAAACGACTGCTCGATTCGATGAAGCATTTGGTTCAGGGTTTGCGCCAATAGCTGGAGCTCATCTTTTGGTAGTGGCACCGGCAAGCGCTCAGAAAGTTTTAGCACTCCGATCTGTGTGGCTTTGTCGATCATCTGAGAGATGGGTTTCATCGCTCGAGTCGAAAGAAAATATCCACCTAAAGTCGTGACCAAAATAATTAAGGGGATGGTCGTTAAAAAGAAAAACAGCCGGCTCTGAATTTGTCGCTCGAGAAAGGCCATAGGCACTGCGATCTGCAAAACAAGTTGAGGAATCGGTGAGTTGTCGATGGCAAAATTTATAATTCGGTAGCTGTTGGCCTCTTTAGAGGGGAGACCTTCGAGTTTATTCAAAGTTCGAAAAGTGGAGTCTTCGCCCTTACTAAGTAAAAAGAAATCTCGTTTGAAGGGGATATGAAACTGTCCGAACTCACCCACTTGGCTTAGCACATCTCCGTTAATCGAGCGGATCTGTATCAATGCTGTTCCTAATGAGAAAGGGTAAATCTTTTGCTTATCGACCTGTGGAGTAATCACCGACAGGTCACCCGAGGCATCTAAAGAAATGCTTTCGGAGACATCAACCGCATAGTTGTAGAGGGCGTCATCAAATTCTTTTTGCAGAGTTGCCGAGACATAATTAAATGTCAAAATACCAAACACAATGAGAGTGGTTCCAAAAACAGCGACAAACAGGATCGTCAGCCGCAGGCGGATACTTAGACTTTGACTGACTCTAAAAAAACGCAGGCTTAGTTTATCAAACTGTTTCTTTAAGAACATAGCCCACACCAACCACTGTATGGATCAACTTTTTACTAAAAGGAGTATCCACTTTTTTACGTAACAAATTGATATAGACATCGATCACGTTACTATCCGAATCAAAGTGCACATCCCAGACATGTTCAGCAATTGAAACTCGTCCTAGGGGCCGTTCAGGATTTCGCATTAAGTATTCTAATAGAGAGAATTCTTTTGTCGTCAGTGAGATGTCAGTTCCAGAGCGTTTGACCTTTCGATGGATAAGGTCTAGCTCGAGATCGGCGTAGTTCAAAATTGAGTTGCCGCCGGTGGAACTTTTTCGGCGCAGCAGCGCTCTAACACGCGCCAAAAGTTCATCAAAAGAATAGGGCTTGGTCAGGTAATCATCGGCGCCTGCATCAAGACCGTTGACCTTGTCTTTGGTCGTGGCCAAGGCAGTGAGCATTAAAATTGGCCCCGTGAATCCATCTCTGCGAATGTGTCTTGCGGTATCTATTCCATTTTGGTCGGGGAGCATCACATCAAGAATGATCAAATCATAGTCATTTTCGGCAGCGAGAGCTTCGGCCGAAAGTCCACTCTCGGCCACATCGACGGCATAGCCGACTTCCATGAGGCCTTGGCGTAAAAATGCCGCCATTTTTACTTGGTCTTCGACGGCGAGAATTCTCATAGTCTGGTCTTCCAGTAATACTTGTTCATTGAGCTATTTTTCATTAAACTTTATTCAATGTCTAAAGGAAAACGAATTCTTATTGTGGATGACGAGCCAGATCTTCGCGAAATTTTGGCCGATGAGTTTCGGTTTGAAGGTTTTGAGGTCGTAGAGGCTCCTAATGGAGTTGAAGGCCTTGAGCTCTTCAAAAAAGAGTCACCAGATGTTGTGGTTTCAGATATTCGCATGCCTGGCGGC
Organism: Pseudobdellovibrionaceae bacterium; assembly: GCA_947374445.1. Classification (GTDB taxonomy): domain Bacteria; phylum Bdellovibrionota; class Bdellovibrionia; order Bdellovibrionales; family Bdellovibrionaceae; genus CANCBY01. Next base: position 1,272 of record CANCBY010000089.1, on the reverse strand, counting down.
GACGGAGTCACTTTTGCGCGAGCCGTAAAAGCGCTGAAGCCGACTGAAGTTCCAGTATTTCTAATCACTGGTTTTGCGGATTTGACCCCCGAGGAAGCTTATGATTTTGGCGTGGATGGTTTTTTTGTAAAGCCCTTCCAGCTTGATACAATTAAAAACAGTGTCTTTCGAGCGATGCAAGAGTCGAACAAAAAGCTTTCGACGCCGGTCGAAGTTGCAACCCCAATGAGCGAGGTTGGAATTCCTGGAGACGACTGGCAAAAAACCCTTCAAGCGGGCTCGTTTCGAGTCGGTCGTGGGGGACTTTCGGCTTTACTGGAGGCCTTTTCTCCAATGGCAAGGCCGCTGAGATTTCAGGAGTTAGTCTCGGTAAAGGCGGCAGGCAAAGATCTTTTTACTGGCATCGTCAGATGGGTGCGCACCAATTCTAAAGAGCTGCCACCGGCTGTGGGAATTGAATTCTTAACAGCTTCGCCAGAGTTTTTAGACTTTTATAACGCCAAGCCCGAGTTGCAGCAAGCGGCTTGCTTTATTCCTTCTCAGAAACGTCCTTAATAATTCGTGATTCTTTTTCGAAGCTAATACTCAAACTGTGTTTGCTCTTAGTGGCCTTGAGCAATTGGTTTTTAAATTTTGCGCCCGAGCCATTGTCTTCGAGGATAAAAAAACCAGGATGAGATTTGAAGATCACTTGAGATTCTCCCGCCATATCACGTACAAGTTTCACCTGATCTTGAAAAGTTTCCACGGAGCTTTCTTTTTCAAAAATCTGTGTGTTTAGTGAACTCTTGCTGGCAGCGGATTTAGAGGGAGCTGAAGACGATTCGGCCATCAAAGTGATAGGGGTTAAGGCCATGACAAAAAGGACAAAAATGAAGGCTTGCTTTGGATTTCTCATAAGCCTATTTTTCTGGCGAAAACAAAATTTGTCGAGGTATTTATGACCAAGTCTACGGGTGAGATCAAATTGACACAAACTGTGCAAAAAGGCGGTTGCGCTGCCAAAGTTGCGGCCAGCGAGCTGAGAAAGATTTTGGCTCAAGTGCAGTTCCCTCCGATGGACAAAAATGTCTTGGTAGATGGAGGGCTCTTCGATGACGCCGCAATTTACAAAGTCACCGATGAGGTGGCGTTGGTGCAGACCCTTGATTTTTTTACTCCGATTGTGGATACGCCTCGAATTTTTGGTCGCGTGGCAGCGGCCAATGCTTTGAGTGATGTTTATGCTATGGGCGGAATTCCTAAGACGGCGATGGCTATTTTGGCTTTTCC
>CANCBY010000088.1 GCA_947374445.1 Pseudobdellovibrionaceae bacterium | reverse complement strand
GGCGCTTGCGTTGGTATGAAGGGCACTCGCGTGCAAAATATCGTGCAAGAACTTCGCGGTGAAAAAATTGATATCGTTTCATGGGATGAGGACGTCACACGTTTTGCGTGCAACGCACTTTCTCCTGCAGAAATTTCTCGCGTGTTTTTGGATGAAGAAAACAAAGAGCTTGAAGTAGTTGTTCCAGACAATCAATTGAGCCTAGCTATCGGTAAGCGCGGTCAAAACGTGCGTTTGGCAGCAAAGCTGACTGGCTGGAAAATCGACATCATTTCTGAGACGGCAGCTTCGGCTCGCACGGCAGAGTCGATCTTCAATTTGATGTTGATCCCTGGCATGACAGACACCATGGCGCAAAATATTTTCCAATCGGGCTTTGGTTCATTCCAATCTGTGGCTCAAGCAGCCAGCGAAGATATTATGACAATTCCTGGTTACGAAGATGCAAGCAAAGCTGAAAAGCTCATTGCTGATGCAAAATCAGTTGTTGAAAAATATGAGCGTGAAGGCATTGCGGTTCCTATGTCACCGCAAGCTATTGCAGCTAAAGAAATGAGCCGTGGATCTGGCGATGCCAAATCTCAGGCTGATTTGCGCCTTAAAGTAGAACTTGAAAAGTTACAAAATCAATCCACTGAGGGAGACAGCCATTAAGGCTGTTTTCTTTCAATTGAAGGAGTTGGAGTGAGCAATCCAAAAGTTTTTGAATTCGCCAAAGAAGTTGGGATGACCCCCTTGGCCCTGATGGATAAAATCCGTGAGTGGCAACTTCCTGTGAGATCCCACATGGCAGAACTTGAGCCTGAGCATTTAGCCGCTATAAAGGCTAAATTGTCAGAGGGATCTGGCTCGAAATCAGAATCCGAAAAAAAACCTGCGGCTAAGAAGAGAGCAGCCGCTCCGGCTGCAGCTAAGACTCCAGCAAAGCCAACTACTCCAACAACGGTGGCGAAGGCAGCTGTTGAATCTGCAGCCAAAGCGGCAGCGAGTTCAAAAGCAGCAGCACCAGTTGCAACGCCTGCCGCAGCAGCCCCAAAGGCTGGTGGAATGGTTGTTCGACGTAAAGCTAAGGCTGCCGAAGTTGAGACAGTTGAAACATCTGAAAAATCCGACGAATTACAATCTGAAGAGTCAGCTCCTCACGAGGCTGTAGAAGAAGTAGTAGTCCCTAAGGTGGCAGCAAAAGTAGCGGCACCTGTTGAGCCTGTGAAGGTGGCACCGGTAGTTGCTCCTGCGGCTTCGACTGCTCCCGCTGCTGTTGCGAAAGTAGCACCCGCGTCTTCAGTCGCAGTTGCGACGCCTGCAACAACAGCTCCGTCGCCAGCAAGTGCTGCTCCGACCGCGACCGTTGCTAAAGTAGAAGAGACACCCGAGCGCAAAGTTGTCGCTCGTAAAAAAGAAGTAGCTATTGGTAACTCTGGAGTGGAAAGCACTCCAAGCGCAGCCACTCCAAGACGAAATATCATCGGTCGCATGGATCTCAGCCGCGTTCAGCAGCAAAATCCTCGCGCTCCTGGTGGTGGATTTGGTGGCGATCGCGGACCACGTCCAGCAATGGGCTCTACACCTGCGGGTGGACCGGGCGGAGCTCGTCCTCGTCCAGCGGGAAATTTGCGCGCTGGCTTTGTTCAGCAATCGACTCCTGCTCCTGATTTTGTTGAAGGTGGACCGACAGATGATTTCGGTCGCAAAAAAGACGAAAAACGTCGCAATAAAGGCGGCGTTGGAGCTGAAGGCTCCGCTCGTCCAGCGGGCGAAGGCCAAAATGTTTCTTTCGTAGCTGCTGATTTCCGTAAACGCGAAATGGTTTTTCAACCGAAAAAGAAAAAGGGAATGTTGGCAAGACCTTCGATGCAAACTCAAATCACCAAAGCCGATGCCTCAAAGCGTGTGGTCAAAGTAAATGGTACGATTAAGGTTGGCGATGCTGCCAATGAAATGAAAATCAAAGCGACAGAACTCATTCGTCACTTGATGAAAAATGGTGTGATGGCAAACATCAATACCAGCCTTGATTTTGATACGATTGCATTGATTGCCCCGGAATTTTCATACGAAGCTGTCAGTGTGTTAAAAACTGCAGAAGATGTTCTAGTTGAGACATCTTTTGGAGACCTTGATGCTGAACGCATCACTCGTCCACCAGTGGTTACAGTCATGGGGCACGTTGACCATGGTAAGACATCTCTTTTAGATGCTATTCGCAATACAAGTGTGACAACAGGCGAGGCCGGCGGAATCACTCAGCACATTGGTGCTTATCAAGTAAAACTTGAGAGTGGCCAGCTCGTGACTTTCTTGGATACTCCGGGCCATGAGGCTTTCACAGCCATGCGTGCTCGCGGTGCCAATTGCACTGATATCGCGGTGATCGTGGTTGCTGCCGATGACGGTGTGATGCCGCAAACAGCAGAGGCGATCAATCACGCCAAAGCTGCGGGTGTTCCGATGATCGTGGCTGTTAATAAAATTGATAAGCCAGGTGCTAACACTGAAAAAATCAAGCAACAGCTCACTGAGTTCGAAGTGGTCCCAGAGGAATGGGGAGGAACAACGATTTTTTGCGAAGTTTCTGCTTTGAAAAAAATTGGTATCAAAGAGCTGTTAGAGCAAATTTTGTTGGTAGCTGAAGTTCAAGAATTGAAAGCCAATCCAAAGCGCAGCGGTACCGGTATTGTTATCGAGAGCCGCCTTGAAAAGGGCCGCGGCAACGTCGCCACAGTTTTGGTTCAGGATGGAACAATGAGCGTGGGTCAGCACATCGTAGCTGGGCCAGTAGTTGGTCGTATCCGAAGCTTGATGAATGATCGTGGCGAAAAAATCCAGTTTGCATTGCCAGGTATGCCTGTTGAAGTCCTAGGACTTGATGGCACTCCGGGAGCTGGAGATAAAGTCGACGTTGTTAAAGACGAAAAGTCGGCCGAAGAAGTGGCTAAGATCCGCAAAGATCAAGAAGTCAAAATGGCCAATCCTTCTGCGAAAATGTCTTTAGAAGACCTTTTCTCTAAAGTTTCTCAAGGCGACATGAAGGAGCTTGCAGTTGTTCTAAAGACAGACGTGGCTGGATCAATGGAAGCTTTGCAAGGGATGTTCTCTAAGCTTTCAACAGCAGAAGTAAAAGTAAAAATCATTCACTCAGCTATTGGTGGGATCACTGAAAACGACGTGCTTTTGGCTTCAACAGCTAAAGGGATCATTGTTGGTTTCAATGTGCGTCCTGATGGCGGAGCACAAGCTCAGGCTAAGCGCCAGGGTGTTGAGATTCGCACTTACTCGATTGTTTACGAGCTTATCGATGACATGAAAAAAGCGATGGTAGGATTGCTTCAGCCAGATGTGGTTGAAAAAGTCATGGGTCGCGCTGAAGTTCGCAATGTGTTTAACGTTCCAAAAATTGGTGCGATTGCGGGATGTTCGGTTGTTGATGGTAAGATCTTGCGTAGCAATCAGGCTCGACTCATTCGCGATGGAAAAATTATTTTCGAAGGCAAGCTGTCTTCACTCAAACGCTTTAAAGATGACGCTCGTGAAGTGGCCCAAGGCTTTGAATGCGGTATCGGAATTGAAAATTACAACGATGTTAAAGTCGGCGATGTGATCGAAGCTTTTGTTAAAGAAGAAGTCGCTCGTGAGTTGTCAGCACCTTTAAATGCATAATTGAATGCATAGCTGACTGCCTAGTTGAACGTTTATATAGATTGAGAAGAATGCGAAGATGAAAAAAACGGGTGATGGCCGAAGAGTGCAAAGAATGGAGCGCGAGCTCCAGCAGACCATCGCCACGTATTTGGTGAGCGGATTTAAAACCCCGTTGCCAGGACTTGTAACGGTCGCTCGCGTGCAGATGCCGGGTGATCTTAGAACAGCCAAAGTTTATATTAGTATTTTAGGCGCAGATGACTCTCGAGAAGATGTGCTCGAGCGTCTCAAAGAGCGAGCTTTTGAAATCCAAGATTATTTAGGTCGTCATTTGCAAAGTCGATTTTGTCCAAAGCTCAGTTTTTATCTCGATGATGCCACCGAAAATGTTTTGAAGATCGAACGTATTCTTTACGACCTCGAGGCCGAGCGAGTGGCTCAACATAAAATTCAGCCCCATCTCAAGTTGGCTGATAACACAGATGATGATTCCAGCTCGGATGACTCTAATAATTAATGACAACTCTTCATGGACTTCTTCTAGTCAATAAACCGGCAGGTATTACCAGTCATGATGTGGTTGCAAAAGTCCGTCGTATTCTTAACACCAAGTCGGTGGGGCATACGGGCACTCTAGATCCGATGGCTTCGGGACTTATGGTTCTGTTGCTCGGTGAGGCGACAAAACTCAGTCAGTATATTCTTGAGGGCGACAAATCTTATCGTGTGGGATTTAGGTTGGGGTTTCGCACGGACACTTTGGATTCCACTGGAAAAGTTTTAGAAGAAAAACCTGTGACTTCAAGCCGCGCTGAGGTTCTGGCCCAGGCGCTTCAGCAGCAGGGCGAATTTCAATGGCCTGTTCCGATTTATTCTGCGATCAAAGTCCAAGGGCAAAAACTTTACGATTACGCCAGAGCCAACGAAGCTATCGAAGTGCCACAAAAGCTCATGAAATTTTGGGATGTAAAAGAAGTCGTTGCGGCAGAGACCGGCGGCGACTTTGTCTTTGATCTGACTTGTAGCAAAGGCACTTATATCCGCACCTGGGTCGATCAGCTGGGGCAGGCTTTGGGCTGTGGAGCGATGATGACCTCGCTAGTAAGGACTTGGTCTGATCCCTTTTTCTTAGAGCAAGCTTTGCCTTTAGAAGAGATCGAAGCGCAATGGAAGGGCTTAGGTAAAATCAGCTCAATTGTCGAAATTGGCCGAGCTTTACCAAAGGTTCCAAAAGTTAAGATAAAAGGTCTCGATCAAAAGCTGCTGATGAACGGAACTATCAGCCATGACCTAAGGGTGCAGCTCATTCAGACATTCAAGCCCGGTATTGATCAGATTGTTCAGATTTTTGCTCAAGAATCGGGGCTTTTGCTGGCTTTGATTGGCCTAGATCCGGCCAAAGGCTTTGTTATTCGACGAGTTCTTAATCTCTGAGCTTTTGCTCGCTGTAAGTGGCTAAAACCACTAGTGAAAACCCCCCATGAATATCTCATTGATATATCTCAGAGATGGCAATCACCTATTGACCCCGATCGATAGGGGAGATAGAACCTTGGTTCATAAAAACTCCCTCTGCGACAGCCATGACGCACAAAGGGGGTCCACAAAAACCGACATAGCTTTTAGCGTGTCACACTCAGGAGGACTTTAATGGCAGTCACAAAATCACAACGATCAGATATCGTAAAAAAATTCCGTCGCGGCGACCTCGATACAGGAAGCTCAGAAGTTCAAGTAGCGTTGCTTACTGCACGCATCAATGAACTGACTCAACATTTCTTGGTTCACAAAAAGGATGTTCACAGCCGTCGTGGTTTGATCACTTGTGTAAATCAACGTCGTAATCTTTTGGATTACCTCAAGCGCACTGACGCTAGAAAATACGAAACTCTTATTAAAGAGTTGGATATCCGTAAGTAATTTTATCAAGACCTCGAAGCAAAACTTCGAGGTCTTTTTTTTCGGTCAATTTTCAGTCACTCTTTGCTCAAATTAAATCTGGAATATTTCACCTCTTTATTCATTCACCCCTTGAAGGATTCAAACTAATGAAGACAACAGTAACTACTTCCGTCGGTGGCAAACAAATCACTATCGAAACAGGCCGAATGGCAAAACAAGCTGATGGATCAGTTTTGGTTTCTTGCGGTAACAACATCGTACTTGTGACCGCCGTTTCAAACAAAGAGCCGAAAGACGTTGATTTTTTTCCGCTCACTGTTGAATACCAAGAAAAATTTTACGCTACTGGTAAAATCCCCGGTGGATATTTTAAACGCGAAGGCAAGCCGACAACAGATGCTGTTTTGACAGCTCGATTGATCGACCGACCTATTCGTCCATGTTTTCCTGAAGGCTATCGCTATGACACTCAAGTTGTTGCGACAACATTGAGCGCTGACGGAGCTTTTCCAATTGAGATTTTGGCTTCCATCGGATCTTCAGCAGCATTGCATATCAGCGACATCCCATTCAGTGGCCCAACAGCGGCTGTGATGGTGGGGCGTGTGGATGGCCAGTTGGTAGCCAATCCAACGCCGCAACAGCGTGAAAAGTCAGACATGGAAATCATCGTTGCGGGAACTCGCAATGGTCTTTTGATGGTCGAGGGCGAAACAAAGTTCATCACTGAAGCAGATGCTTTGGCTGCTTTGAAATTTGGCCATCAAGCTTTGCTTCCACTTTTGAATGCTCAAGATGAACTTCGCGAGAAGTTCGGCTCTAAAGCTAAACGTGTTTTCACTCCTGCTGTGATCGATGCAGACTTCAGAACTCAAGCTGAAGGCTTGTTAGCTGCAAAAATCAAAAAAGCTCTTTTGACTCGTGAAAAATCTGAGCGTTATGCGGCTTATGCTGCGGCTAAGACAGAGGCCATTGCTGCTCTTGTGACTCCAATCACTAACGACAAACTTCAAGCAACTCGTAAGAAAGAGCTTTCAACTATTATTGAAGACCTTAAGTACAAAATTTCTCGCGAGATGATTTTGGACACAGGTGTTCGTATTGATGGTCGTGATACAAAAACTGTTCGCCCTATTGCGAACGAAGTTGGTATTTTGCCACGTGTTCACGGATCTGGTTTGTTCACTCGTGGTGAGACTCAAGTTTTGGGAACTACAACTCTTGGAACTGGTGATGACGAGCAGATGATTGATTCTCTTCATGGCATGCAAAAGAAGAAGTTCTTATTGCATTACAACTTCCCTCCATTCTCTGTCGGTGAGACAGGACGTTTTGGTGGACAAGGTCGTCGTGAAATTGGTCACGGAAATTTAGCTGAGCGCGCTTTGAAGCCAATCATTCCTGACTTTGATAAATTTCCGTACACGATCCGTATTGTGTCTGAAGTTTTGGAGTCTAATGGTTCTTCTTCAATGGGAACCGTTTGCTCTGGTTTGATGTCTTTGCTCGATGCTGGTGTGCCTGTTAAAGGCAATGTGGCTGGTATCGCGATGGGCCTTATTAAAGAGGGCGATCGTTTTGCAGTTTTGACTGACATCTTGGGTGATGAAGATCACTTGGGCGACATGGATTTCAAAGTGGCTGGAACACGTGATGGAATCACAGCTTTGCAAATGGATATCAAAATTGACTCTGTCAGTTTTGCAGTCATGGAGCAGGCTTTGAACCAAGCTCGCGATGGTAAAAATCATATCCTGACTGAGATGGAAAAAGTGATGAAGACTCCTCGCGGTCAAATCTCTGAATTTGCTCCACGAATTGAGACTATCAAAATTCATCCAGACAAAATCCGCGAAGTTATCGGTGCCGGCGGTAAAGTTATCCGCGCGATCACTGAAGCTTCTGGAGCCAAAATCGAAATCGAAGATGATGGAACAATTCACGTAGCTTCAAGCGATCCTGAATCAACTAAAAAAGCCTTGGCGATGATTGCTGATATCTGTGCTGAAGCTGAAGTTGGCAAAACCTATAAGGGCAAAGTTGTGAAGATCACTGACTTTGGAGCTTTTGTTGAGATTTTGCCAAGCACTCAAGGTTTGTTGCATATCTCTGAGATCGCTCACGAGCGTCTTCGCCAAGTGACTGATGTTTTGAGCGAAGGTGATGAAATTGACGTGAAGGTTTTGGAAGTGGATCGTGCAGGACGTGTGAAGCTTTCTCGCAAAGCTTTACTAGACAAGCCGGCTCATTGATTGTCGAGTAAGGCTTACCAGTCTCTGGTCTTGAACCAGAGCTGAAAGGTCAATTTGATTCATTTTAAAAAATCAGAATTAAAAAACGGAATACGGGTGGTGAGTGAACTCCACCCGCAGTCACGTGCTGTTGCTCTGGGACTCTGGGTTTTAACCGGAACCAGAGATGAGAGCGAAAAAGACGCAGGCATTTCTCACTTTGTCGAACATCTGGTTTTTAAAGGCACTAAAACTCGCAGTGCCTTTCAAATTGCGAAGGCGCTAGAATCTTTGGGCGGTGAGCTCAATGCCTACACCACTCGTGAGTACACCTGCTATCACGCCATTGTTTTAAAAGATCATTGGAAAAAGGGGCTTGAGATCCTTTGTGACTTAGTCGCAAATATGGAGATCTCTCGTGAGGACTTCGTCGTCGAAAAGTCTGTGATCTTGCAAGAGATTGCAATGGGAGAGGACAATCTTGAAGAGCTTATCTATGACATCTATTTTGAAAAGACATTAGGCAAGAGCCCACTGGCGAAGCCGATCTTGGGCGAAGAGAAATCTATCTCGGCCATGACCTTGAAGCAAATTCATAGCTATTACCGTGAGCGATACTCTGGCTCAAATATTATTTTGAGCGCTGCTGGTTGCGTGGATCATCAAGAGCTGGCGGATGGATTGCAAGAGTTTTTGGCTTCGAAGAAAAAACGCCGCTTTAAAAAAACCAGACGTCGCCCGGGTCACAAGGCTATTCGCGCTGTTGTTGAAAAAGAAGCCGAGCAGTTGCATTTGCTTGTGGGGCTTCCGTGCTCGAGCTTTCGTGACAAGTACCGCTTTGAAGCTTTTGTGGTGAACACGCTCTTGGGTGGTGGAATGACATCTAAGCTTTATCAAAGTATTCGCGAAAAGCGCGGCTTGGTTTACACGATCTATTCAAGCCTGAATACCTTTGAAGACTTTGGAATCATTAATATCTACGCCGCTTGTGAGCCTAAAAATATGAAGGCCGTTATCAGATCTTTGGTGAGTGAGATTCGGCGCGTGCGCAAAACCGGAGTTACTGAAAATGAGCTTGAGATGTTTAAAACTCAAGTCATTGGCGGAATTTTGCTGGGTTCTGATGACATCGAAAATCGCATGACATCAGTGGGTGTTAACGAAATGGTTTTCGAAAAGTACAAGCCGGTTGAAGCTATTGTTGAAGAGATCAAAGAAGTAACTGTGAAATCTGTGAATGAGTTTATGGAGCGATACTTGAACTTGCAGGATGCTGGCTGGCTTTTGATGGGCGGGCAGGCCTCGAAGTTTGAGCAATATTTGAAAGAGTTGAAATTGTAGATTTTGTAATATGCTTAGTTTGGATAGCAGGGAGCAGTTATGGCGATAAATAAAGTTGGAATTAAAATACAAAAACTTTCTCACTATAAGGGCGAGAGCCCGAGCTACCAGTCCACTTTAGCGAGTGGCTTTGATGTGCGAGCACAATTGAGCGAAGCGATCTCGTTAGCGCCCGGTGCTAAGGTGATGATCCCAACAGCTCTGAGCTTTGAGATTCCAGCTGGCTTTGAAATTCAAGCTCGCCCTCGCAGTGGCCTTGCAGCAAAGCATGGTTTGACCGTGTTAAATACTCCCGGAACGATTGATGCCGATTACAGAGGCGAAGTGAAAATTATTTTGATTAACTTAGGCTCTGAGACTTTTGTTATTCAGCCTGGTGAGCGTGTCGCACAATTGGTTTTAGCTCCTGTTGTACAGGC
>CANCBY010000087.1 GCA_947374445.1 Pseudobdellovibrionaceae bacterium | reverse complement strand
ATCCAATGGGAATAAAGTTTCATCTGTGATCTGAACGCCAGAAGAGTCATAGACTTTATCAAGACTTGTTCGGTCCAACTTATAACGAATCGACGCCGTGATATTATCACCCAGCGGATGACCCAGCCTGACAGCTGCTCCGAGCTTTTTCTCGTTATAGTCATAGCGATTTGAAAGACTCTGATAGAGATCAAAACCCAAGCTCCACTCAGTGTCCATAAAATAGGGCTCAGTAAAATTGAAATTATAGTAACTGCCATCGCGGCTGACATTGAGTCCTGCTCCGAGTTTTTGGCCTTTACCTAAAAAGTTGGCTTGGTTGATTTGCCCCTGCAAAGTGAAACCACTGAACGATCCATATCCCGCGCCCAGCTGAATGCTTCCGGTATTGCGCTCCTTCACAGAAATATCGATATTCAAAATATCTGGCTTCTCTGGAGGAGTATTGGTTTTAAAGTTTACTTCATCAAAGAAGCCCAGGCGCTGAATGTTTTCGAGAGACTCACGTCTGCGTGTCTCATTGTAAAGCTCACCCTCGCGGATTTTTAGCTCACGACGAACAACTTTGTCGCGAGTTTTTGAATTGCCGATCACGTTGATCTGACCGAAATAAACTTTATTGCCTTTATCAAATTCAAAGGTCACGTCGACTTTACGGTCTTTTTCATTGATCCGTGTGCGCGGAATAATATTAGCAAATGCGTAACCTAGATCGCCGTACTTGGCTTGCAACTCGCTCAAATCTTTTTGCAAAACTTCATAAGAAAAAACTTTATTATTGATGATTGTTGTAGTCGCTGCCAACTCATCGCGGGAATAAAGAAGATCTCCTGCAAAATCAACTTCGCCCACGTCAAACTGCTCGCCCTCATCAATACGGATGGTGATATAAATACTCTTTTTATCTGGAGTGACATAAACCTGAGGTCGATCGATTTTTACCTGAACATAACCGTCATTAAAATACAAAAACCGAAGGATCTGAACATCCCGGTCAAAGTCATCTTGTTTGTATCCACCAGAGCCACTGATGCCCGAGAAAAAGCCGCCTTCAGCCGTCTTGATACGACCTTTCAAAAAACCATCTTTCAAACGACGATTCCCTAAGAAGGTGATCTTCTTTACTTTAACTTTGTCATTCTCTTTAATATTGAAAGAGATTTTTACTGTTTCGTCTTTTTTAACGTCTTCGATTTTATAATCAATCTTAGCGAGGAAAAATCCTTTGTCTTCGTACATCTTCTGAATTTTTTCGATGCCATCGCGAATTTTAGTGGCATTCAAAATCTCGTACTGCTTAACGCCCAAATTTTCTTGAAGCTCTTCGGTTTTTAATTCTGAGTTGCCTTCAAAAGTGATTTCTGCAATCGATGGCTTTTCAAAAACCGTGTACGTAAGGTCTACACCATGGCCTGCACTCACTGGATTTTTTGTCACCTGAATGTCATAAAAATATCCTGATTTAAATAAGCTCTGCAAATCTTCTTTGATCAAGGCTTCGCTATAAGGCCCGCCCTCTTTTGATTTTAAGCGCGCAAGCACAGCATCTTTTTCGATTTTTTTCTGGCCCAAGACTTGGATTTTACCAATCACCTGAGAGCTGCTCTCAAGCGCACTCGCTACTGAGCTTGCCGACTTTTCAGGAAGCTCGAGAGATTTTTTTTTGCTTTGTGCTTTTTTGTTTTTAAGCGCAGCCGTCTGATTTTTAACTTTGCCCTTGGCAGCAGTCACTGGAGCGCTGGCAGTCTGTGCCTCTGAAGCCAAAGCAAATGCAAGCGCAGCCATAACAAGCACAACTGATAAAGCGCCGCCAATTTTTCTGAAAATTTTTAAAAACTCTTGTCTTTTCAAATGCTTACCTGCTTAAAACCAAAAAGCCTAGTCGCAAGTCTAGTTGATGTCAATGCGAAGTCAATCAATTGGCCCACTGGCCATCAGAGATTCTCAGAGCACGAGAGAATTTTTTTGCAAAATTAGCATCATGAGTCACAACTACCAAAGTAAGACCGAACTTTTCTTTGAGCTCAAAAAACAAATCCTGAATCAGCAAACTGTTCTTCGAGTCCAAATTGCCTGTGGGTTCATCAGCAAAAAGAATTTTAGGTCGGCAAACAAGAGCTCGTGCAATAGCCACTCGCTGAAGTTCTCCCCCTGAAAGCTGAGATGGGTAATGCCCGCCTCTAGCGCCCAAGCCCAAACTGCCCAAAAAGTGTGCGGCTTGCGCGAGAGCTTGCACTTTTTCGACTCCAGCGATTCGCAGTGGAATTGCGACATTTTCGAGTGCTGTAAATTCTTGCAAAAGATGATGAAACTGAAACACAAATCCCATCTGCGAGTTTCTATAGAGTGCCAGCTCATCATCATTCATCGCTAACACATTTTGACCAGCAACAATCAGCTCACCCGCGCTCGGACGATCCAAAGTTCCAAGAATATGCATCAGTGTACTTTTTCCGGCTCCAGAGCTTCCGACAATACTGATCGACTCGCCTGCTTGAATATTGATTGAGATTCCATTCAGAATTTTGAGCTCTCCAGCTCCTTGCGGATAACTTTTAAAAATATTTTTAGCGACAAGCAAAGGCTCAGTCATTTTTAATCCCCTCAACCACCGTCAGGCTCGCTCCCCGCAAAGCAGGAGTCAATGTTGCCAGAAAACAAATCAAAAGTGTCACAACGGAAATGATCGCGATATCTACAAAACGGATATTTAAATCAATGCGATCCAACTTATAAACGCTTGAGGGAATAAATGAGAAAAACACTTCGGCCCAGCTAAAGGCCTGACACATGATCCACCCCAGGGTCACACCCAGCACAAGCCCTAAAAGCCCCATCAATAGTCCCTGAAGACTAAATAACTGAACGATACGTTTTTTTGAAAAGCCCATGGCTTTCAAAACTCCAATATCAGGATAGCGCTTTAAAACATTGATATACAGAGTGCTTGAAACATTGAATGCAGCAGCAATCACGATAATAAGAATCACAAAAAAAACAACAATGCGCTCAATCTGAATGGCTTCAAAAAGATTTTCATTGAGATCTCGCCAATCAGAAACTTGATAGTTAGCGCCCAGCGTACGACTGAGGCGAGTGCTAATCTCACGAGCTTTATCCAACTCCTGCAAACGAATAAATATTCCTGACGAACGCTCGGTGTCGGCCAAGCGCTGTGCCGTCTGTAAAGATCCAACAACCATCCGCTCGTCAAAGCCTTTGGCTCCTAGATCTAAAAGTCCCGCCAGCTTAAAGGTCACAACTTTGCGCTTGAACTGAGTAGGATCTAAATCCGATGGCATCGGAAACACAATGCGAAACTGATCTCCGACTTTGAGTTGAAACTGCTGAGCCAAACCTTTACCTAATAAAACATCAGGCATGTCTCCCTCTGACAACTTAAACTCACCAGCAACAATTCTTGATTTAAGATTTAAAACTTCGGACACTTTTTTGGTGTCTACTCCCTGAAATAAAACTCCGGTGATTTTACCCTGCCCCGCTAAAACTCCCTCAAGATAAGCATAGCGGACGTAGTCTTTGATCTGCGGCTCTTGAGCTTGCAACCGAGTAAAAAACGCAGGCCAGGTTTCTTTTTCGGGACCCATCCGGCGGATTCGCATATGGCCCGTGACATCAGCCACACTCTTTTTGAGAGTCGATTCAAAGCCGCTCATCACGGCCATCGATAGCACAAGACAAGCGACTCCCAAAATCAATCCCGCAAACGAAACCCAAGCCGTACCCTGGAATAGTGCTTTTGATTTAGAGAGCAAAAATTTCGATGACAGCCAAACTAAGAATTTTAACTGGGACCAATTATTTGTAGGTTTAGCTGCACTATGAAGGAAGGTCTGCACTTGGATCGCCAGTCACTTGGTCTTTAAGATAAGCCATGATGAATCCGTCGAGGTCTCCATCCATAACATCTCCGACCTGATTTGTTTCAAAGCCCGTGCGATGATCTTTAACCATCTGGTACGGATGCATCACATACGATCTGATTTGCGAGCCCCACTCATTGGCCTTTTTGGTTGAGTTCAAAGCGTCTTTTTCGGCGTTTTGTTTTTCGATCTCTTTTTCATACAATGCGGCCTTTAGCATTTTCAGAGCTGTCTCGCGATTTTGAATCTGCGATCTTTGCGTCTGGCAAGAGACAATAATCCCCGACGGCAAATGGTACATCCGCACTGCTGAGTCTGTTTTATTAACGTGCTGTCCGCCGGCGCCGCTGGATCTAAAAGTTTCAACTTTGAGATCTTCAGCTCTGACTTCAATCTTAATATCATCGTCCACTTCAGCCCACACAAACACGGAAGCAAAACTTGTATGCCTTCGCGCATTTGAATCAAACGGAGAAATTCGCACCAAGCGATGCACACCATTTTCGGCTTTGAGATATCCATAAGCATAAGGTCCCTGGATCAGCATGGTGACGCCTTTAATCCCAGCTTCTTCGGCCTCATTTAGCTCTAGAATTTCGGTTTTATATCCGTGATGTTCAGCGTATCGCAAATACATGCGAAAAAGCATTCCGGCCCAGTCAGAGGCCTCGGTGCCACCCGCACCTGAGTTGATTGAAAGATATGTTGAGTGGCTGTCGCGCTCGCCAGACAAAACTCGCTTGATCTCAAGATCTAAGCCGACTTTTTCAAGGGCTGTAGTTTCAACTTTGACTTCTGAAAAACTGGCTTCGTCTTGAGCCTCGATAGACATTTCAAGCAGAACTTTAATATCGGCGACACGTGCTTCAAAGTTTGTGAACTCGGCGACTGCGCGCTCAAGAAAGGCTTTTTCTTTATTGTGCTTTTGCATCTTGTCGGGGTTGCTCCAGAGATCTGGATTTTCCGCCGCCATGGCCAATTCGTCTAAACGTTTTTTCTTTTTGTCGAGGTCAAAGATACCCCCGAAGCTCTGTTGAAAGTTTAGTTAGCTCGGAGATTCGTTTATTAATTTCGTAGGTTTCTGCAACAATTGACATGGATCAAAGATTAAACTTTGTAGCCAAACTGTCAAACAGTTGATCCTGCAAAGCGTACATCTCTTCAGCCTGCTTGCGCCCCTCGGGGCTGCGAGACTCATGATCAAAGCCCAATAGATGTAAGACGCCATGAATCAACATATAGCCAAGCTCAGCATTGTAGCTGTGTTCGTGCTCTTTAGCCTGCTTTTCAAGCACAGAGGGACACAAAACCAACTCACCAAGCTCTGAACTCAGGTCTCCAACTGAGGACTCAAAGCTCAAAATATCTGTGGCATATTCACGTCCACGAAATTCGAAATTAATAATTCGTGCAGGCTTTGCATCTAAAAAAACTAAGGTGAGCTCGGTTTTACTTTTGAGCTTGAGCTTTTTAGCAAGAGCTACCATCCAGCTATCGATAAATTTTTTAGGGCATCTTTTTTTTGAATTGTTCACCAAAGTTAGCTGCATATTGCGCAGTCTAACTCAAGAGGGCTTTCCTTGAACAGGAAAAAGAATCTTAGTCGGAGCCTCGGAAGCCCCACCACCCGCACTTTTTGGATAATCAATGCGCTGGTGATAAATGCCGAGCAAAATACGTGTGAAGGCCGTTTCTACTTTTGAAAGATCGCGAAGAGTGAGGTTGCACTCATCCAGCTGGCCTTCCATGAACTTTCGCTGAACAATATTGCGCACGATATTTTGCAAGCGCATGGGATTGGGCTCATCTAGCGAGCGCGACGCCGCCTCAATACTATCGGCTAACATACAAAGAGCCGCCTCACGAAACTGTGGCTTTGGCCCTGGGTAACGAAACTCTTCTTCTTGAACTTCTGAGGCCCCCTCAGGCCTGACATCAATCGCTTTGTTGTAAAAATATGAAATCAAAGTCGTACCATGATGCTGAATCACCCCATCGATGATGGGCTTTCCTAATTTGTATTCGATGCCAAGTTCAACCCCATCTTTGACGTGAGCGATCAGCAACGTCTTACTCAAATAAGGAGAGATATGATCATGCGGATTCGATCCAGGCTTTTGATTCTCGATAAAATAATTGGCGTGTTCTGTTTTACCAATATCGTGATAGTAACACATCACTTTTCCAAGCAAAGGATTGGCGCCAATCTCTTCAGAAGCGGCCTCCACCATCGAGCCCACCAACATCGAATGGTGATATGTTCCAGGTGCCTTCACGATCATTTCTTTGAGCAACGGATGGTTGAGATTGCTAAGCTCTAGAAGCTTCACGTCGGTCGTATAATTAAAAAGTGATTCAATCAGAGGAATCAACATCATCGCCACCATCGACGACAAAATCCCGCCAACAAACCCTGCTGGCACGCTGAAGAGCAATTCTCTGGCAAAGTTGTCTTGATCCATTTTTGTCATGGTCAATACCAGGGCTATCATCAATGCATTGACGAGTCCCGTGCGGACTCCAGCCCAATAAATATCATTTCGCTTTTTGCACGAGTAAACACCCCGAGCTGCAGCAATGCCTCCAGCAAAAGTGATCATCATAAACGGAAAATTCATTTCGGTCATAATGCCCATCATGATCGAAGTGAACGCGGTAAAAAGCCAAACCACTTCACCCGATTGAATCACAAGGCCAACTAGCATGGGCCCAGCCGCAATAGGTGCCGCGAACAAAAACAAACTGCTTGGCATCCAGGCGCCAAACTTCGAAATAAAGGCCGTCTCAGTGGTGAACAAAAATATTTTCGTGATGATCACAATCGCTAAGGCCACGAGCCCCATTACAATGATGTCTTTGGTTTCGACTTTGATTTTGCCTCCAGAAAAACGACGGAGGTACTGAAAGAACACCACTATCAAGGCCAAAAACGACAGTGCAATCGCGATCGACATAATATCGTGTCTGCGATCCGACTTAAGCGCCTGAATCTCTTTAACCAAAGCCATTTGAAAGGGCTGGACCACTGAGCCTTCAGATATAATTGTCTGATTTTTCTTCACAGCGATAGTGATTGGCAATACCGACGAGCGAGCTGACTCTTTTCGCTGAGTCATTTCTTGTTTGTTCAGCGTCAAGTTGGGATAAATCAACGTGCGCCCAAAGGCCTGCACGTTATTGATATCCTGAGTTTTGGCCTTTTCTAAGCCGCGAAAGTCTTTGAGAACAAATACTTCCTGGCTGAGGCTATCCATAATCTCGGATTTTTTAATTCCTACTTCTCGGCCCTTGGTATTTTTAGTGAGAGTTTTAGCAATAACTTGATGCTGCTGCGATGGGATTGAACGATCTGGATTTTCTGAAATTTTACTTTGATACCAAACATCCAAATTTCGAATCACTGCGTTTTCAAGTCTAGCGCTGAAACGATTTTCCACAAGCCATTCAAACAGATAATCTGCAACCGTAACGCCGAGCTCTTTTTCAAACTCACCTTTGTGAATGAAAAACTCTTTTTGCTTCTCTTCACGGGCGGCTGCACTTTTAGGCCACGATATTTTTTTGATATCCGAGCGCATAACGCGAAAGGCGCGATAAACGGAACCTGAAACTCTCTCAAAAATAGCTGGATCGTAATCAAAAATAACTGGCACAGCATTTTCGGCTTTGATGCGTTTTTCTTCGCTGGTCACTTCGTCAACCATTTCAAAACTGATCGGTGAGATCACGTCCACTTTAGCTGTTTCACCAATTTGAAAGTTCGTTGGCATCTTGAGTTCAAAAGTGAGCGCATAGGCTAAAATCACTGAAAACAAGAAAACGAAAGCAAATTTTCGAATCTGGATTTTTTCTTCGAGGGTGTTCAATAAACGGCCAGCAAAAGTTTTCTCAAGACCTAGGCGATTGACGTAATCTAAAAATTTATGGCTGTGATCCTCATAATTTACCCGCGAGTGAGCCTCTGCCGCAGGGCCACCATTTGCAGTTTTATTTGTCTTACCGTTTTTGGACTTCATATTTCGCAGTAATTCTCAATAATTCCTAGTAGTTTAATCTGACTTGTCTGATGCCTTCTTATCGGGATATCGTGGAAAAAGTTGCAGTCCATTCGACTCAAAGCCTTCAAAGTGAGACCTCCATGAAGAAAAATCTAGACCAAGATCCGACTAAAAACCAGCATTCTCACGAGGCTCCATCCAGTGAAACCGTAAAAGCATCTGAAGCTTTTGCAGTTTTGCTAAAAATTGTAGCTGATCTTCGGGGCCCACGAGGCTGCCCCTGGGACAAGGAGCAAACTCACAGCAGCCTAACCCAATACGCCATCGAAGAAGCCTACGAGCTTGCTGAAGCGATTGAGAATGGTACTGCTCAAGACATCAAAGAAGAGCTGGGTGATTTTTTATTTCAAGTTGTTTTAAATGCGCAAGTCGCACATGACGATGATGCTTTTAGCATCGTCGATGTCATAACAACTTTAAATAAAAAAATGATTCACCGCCATCCTCATGTTTTTGGTAAAACAGAAGAAAAAACCATCAAAGAGGTTTGGCTTCATTGGGACCAGCTCAAAGCACAAGAGCAAAGCAAACCCAAGCCTGTTTTCAGCTACCCGCGAAATATGCCAGCATTACAAGCAGCCCACAAAATTGGCGTCAAAACAGAAGGCTATAAATTTGATTGGAGCAATAGCGGGCAAGTTTTTGAAAAATTGCGCGAAGAATTCCATGAGCTTGAAGAAGCTTTAGCGACAACACAGACAGATAAAATCGAAGAAGAACTCGGAGACCTTTTGTTTTCGGCCGCTCAATTGGCTAGGCACTTAAAATTGGAACCCGAGCAAGTTTTAAGAAAAGCCAATCGTAAGTTTGAAGACAGATTCAACGAGGTCTTAAAAATTTCGGGCCTCAATAAGCAAAGCTTCCGAGAGCTCTCTCCTGAAAAAATGGAAGAGTTTTGGAAGCTTGCAAAAATTCATTTGAAAAAACAAACTTAAGGTTATTTTTTCTCAACACATTTGATGTCTTGAGCTTGATTTGAGATCTTGCAAAGAAGACCATTGCCCTCAGCAAAAATAGTTGTAGTTTGCACTTTTGCCATCTTGTCACAGATTACTTTTGTACGGATTCGGCTTGAAGTTTGGCACTCATCTTTAGAGGTTACTTCTTGGCTGATTTTAAACTCTTCAGGATTACCATACTGACGTAAAAGAACATTCGCTTTTGAGAGCAAATCAGCCCCGCTATGGCTCTCTAAACGAGCAAATTCCGAGGTCGATTTATCGCCCGTGGTGCTCGCACGTGATGCCAGTGTAAAACTCAAAACCATCATCACAGAAAGTGTCGCCCAGATAACTTTTTTTACATTTGATCGCATAAAATCTCCTTTTTAGAATTTCATTTTAAACTATACAACTACACTATGCGGAGTTGATGCCAACATAGGGACCATCCTAGCAGCACTTGCCCCCTAAAAGTGTCACTTTTTTTGACACTTTTATAGCGAGCAATACAAATCTGAAAATCTGAAATTCGGCAAGAGGGTTCATTGTGATTTTAAGAGGTAGTCAGGATTTAGAGCAATTCTGAGGTGCATAAAAAGAAAAAGCCAGTTGCTTCCGTTACGCCGTTTTCGATGATGTATGTGCAAACAAAAATCATTAAAAAGAGGGAGAAGCAATGGCTTACGGA
>CANCBY010000086.1 GCA_947374445.1 Pseudobdellovibrionaceae bacterium | reverse complement strand
GATTTTTCTAAACGCCGGATCGAATGAGCGGCTGTTTCTTCACGGATGGTTTCAAGGCCGACCTCTTGCGCCTGATCGTCGCCCCAATGCTCAATATTTTTACCAAGCTCGATAGCCCGATCAACAACATCGATGATATTTACTTCTTTGAAGGGCTTTTCTAAAAAATCAAAAGCTCCTAGCCGCAAAGCTTGGATTGCCATTTCTTTATCTCCAAAACCTGTCAAAACTATGAAGGGGGTATTCTTGCCCATTTTTCTCAAATTTCGCAAAAGCTCAAGTCCGCTCATTTTGGGCATGTTAATATCTGACAAAATGGCATGAACTGAAATTGTTTGGAGTTTTTCAAGCGCCTCAGCGCCATCACCGGCTTCAAAAATGAGGTCTACATGATCAGCCAATGATTCACGCAAAACTTCTCGAATGTCTACTTCATCATCAACAATCAGGAGGCGACCGCGCTTATCCATGCCTTTAAAAATACCACGCCAAAGCATACGAGAGGACTCGGCAAAGGTCGCGTTTTGTACTAATTTTGAAATGCTTTATATTTATTAAGCTCGCAAATTAACTCTTTAAAGAAAGAGCTAATTTGCCGGAGCCAAACCCATAGCTAGTAAGAAACGTGGTGATGAAGAGCTTCGTCTAAGCGAGGATCTTTGATAGCAACCATATTGTTGCGTTGATAGAACTTTTGAATGCCCAGCAAAAAAAGCCCCAAAAAGCCTAGCAAAATCGAAATCTCGTAAAATCCGAAAACAACTTCACCTTCGAAGAAGTTTGGATAAACCAACCAGTAAATGTCTGTGTATTGCATGACTAAAACAAGCAGACACACGAGTATCAAATGCCCCTCGTTGCGTTTCGCGCCTCGAGGCAAAAGTGCCAAGAACGGAACGATAAATTTTAGCACAAGGAGCGCTACCGAAATCGACATCCACGCGCCCTCAGAACGCATCAAGTAGAACTCTGTCTCTTCTGGAATATTTGCATACCAGATAAGCATAAATTGTGAAAACGCGATATACGCCCAAAAAATGGTAAAGCCTTTTAAAAACTTAGCGACATCGTGAATGTGCTCTTGGTTGTAATAACCTTGAACATAACCTTTTCGCTTTATGTAGATCATCATCAAAATCAAAAATGCCAATGAAGACTGAAACAATCCCGCAAAGCAATAAATTCCAAAGATCGTTGAGTACCAAGTCGGCATCAATGACATCAACAAATCAACGCTGAAAAGCGAAAACGAAAGCGCAAAAAATAAAATGTAAGCCACACCTAAGGCCACATTTTTATGGGTGTATTTGGCATCACCATTTTGATCTTGTTTGATTGAGTTTCCAACAATCGCACGAGCAAAAAACAAAACACCCAAGCCAAAAACTAAAAGGCGAACGACTAAAAATGTGGTGTTTAGATATGCTGTTTTGGCTTGAATCAATGGGTTTTCAGCCACGAACGCAGGATCGGCCCATGGATAAAGGTGCTTTAGACCCGCAAGTAAAACCAAAGAACCAATAACCATCATCGGGATAAAACTCGACATGGCCTCCATCTGCCTGCGGATCGAAGTACTCCAGCCCGCTTTAGCAATGTGCTGAAGCACCGCAAAGAAAAAACCACCAAGCCCCAAACAACTCACAAAGAAAAAAGAGGTCAAGTACGAAGTCCAAAGACGATCCTGATTCTTAAGCAAGCCCACAACAAAACCAATAAGTCCGATTGCAACCATCGCGAAGCTGATAGTTTTCAATCGTTGTGATGGTTCAAATTTATTCAAAACCAGGCTGACATGATGTTCGTTATTATTTGCTGCCATTTAATTTACCCTTTACTGAGTCTAAGCCTTATTGGCCGGCTTTAGTGTCTTGTTTTTGTAATTGACGGATGTAGTTTACCACCTGCCAACGATACTGCTGAGGAATGTGCGAAGCGTATGGCCCCATGGTCCCCTGCCCCATCGTGATCACATGAAAAATTCCGCCATCATTCCAACCTTTGATTTTATCAGAAACCAAGGAAGGAGGAGTTTTAGCCATTTTTGTTCCAACGACGCCATCACCTTTGCCGGACATGCCATGACAAACCATGCAGTTGGTCTCGTAGAATTTTTGACCCACCATCAATGTCTCAACAGAAACATCACCCGCCATTGGGTTTTTGTTTTCTTTGTTGGCAGCATCAAAGTTCACGCCATATTTGTAGGGCTTAAATCCCACAGGAATAGTGTGATCTGGTGGCACTCGCGAAGAGGTGTGATCTTTAAAAAAATCATCAAACCTTTGTGGTTTGTCTGCCTGAGTCTCCATCATATCTTGAATTAGTTCGACATTGGGCTTGTCACCTGAAGGTCCACACGAAGTGAGGACCAAGGCTACAGAACCTGCTACTGCGATCATGAATATATTTTCCAAAGCTCTCATGATTAGAACTCCGCCTTTTTTACTTCAGAAGCACCAAGCGCTCTGAACATGTCACTGATTTTTGATTCATCATAGCCGCTGTCATCATTAGGAATAAAAATCGCAAACTTTGAACAAGTTAGATCTTTATCAATGATCGGCGGATCAATTCTTGGAATACCGCAAGCATAAAGCATGGCTCCAACACTTGTGAGGGCTGCAAACAAAACTGTCAGCTCAAACATAATCGGAATAAACGCAGGCAGAGAGAAGAATGGCTTTCCACCCACATTGATCGCCCAGTCAACTGCCGAAGTCCAATAGGTCAGAGCCAATGCTCCTGCAAGTCCCACAAGAGCAGCGCTAAAAGTGACATAGGGAATCCATGAGCGTTTGATCGCACAGGCCTCTTCCATGCCATGAATTGGGTAGGGAGAAATGGCTTCAAAGTTTTTAAAGCCCATCTCGCGGGTTTTGTATGCCGCTTTGATGATAGACTCTTCTGTTTCAAAAATTCCGGCCATGCCGTATTTCCAGGATGCCATTAGTGGTGCCCTCCTTCATAACCGACGTTCTTCACAGGCTTAACCTCAGCAATTGAAATCGCCGGGAACAAACGAAGATAAAGTAAGAACAATGTTAGAAACATACCGAAACTTCCCACAAGGATCGCGGTATCGTACCTGCTCCAAGCGTACATGCCCCAGTTTGAAGGTAAGAAATCTCTGTGCAATGAAGTCACAGTGATCACAAAACGCTCAAACCACATTCCAATATTTACGAAAATTGAAACTACGAACATCACAGGAATGCTGCGACGGAATTTTTTGAACCAGAAAAGCTGTGGGATAATAACGTTACAGCTGATCATGATCCAATAAGACCATGCATAAGGCCCCATCGCGCGATTAATGAACGCGTACTTCTCATAGGCGTTGCCAGA
This sequence comes from Pseudobdellovibrionaceae bacterium, assembly GCA_947374445.1. GTDB lineage: Bacteria > Bdellovibrionota > Bdellovibrionia > Bdellovibrionales > Bdellovibrionaceae > CANCBY01. Next base: position 6,287 of record CANCBY010000086.1, on the reverse strand, counting down.
GTACCAAGCGATAAAGAACTCAGAACCGTAAGCGTAACCAACCATCAAACCCGTGGTCATGATGATTTTGTTCATCACTTCCATGTGGTCAATAGTGACGTAATCTTTGAACTCAGGAAAGCCGATGCGAACCAGAGTCATCAAAGTCACAACCATTCCGAAACCAGAGAAGATCGCGCCCGCAACGAAGTACGGAGGAAAGATCGTCGTGTGCCAGCCCGGAAGATTTGAAACCGCAAAGTCAAAAGAGACGATGGTATGCACCGAAAGAACCAACGGTGTCGAAAGACCTGCTAGCAACAAGTACAACATCTCATAGTGTGACCAGTTTTTAGCAGTCCCGCGCCAGCCCAGTGACAAAGCACCATAGACTATGCGGCGGATATTATTTTTTGCACGGTCTCTGATCGTGGCAAAATCAGGAACAAGTCCGATGTACCAAAAAACCATAGACACGGTCGCGTAAGTCGATACGGCAAAAACGTCCCATAACAATGGAGATCTAAAGTTCACCCACAAAGGACCGCGCTGATTCGGGTATGGAAACAACCAAAAATCAAGCCATGGACGACCTGTATGCATCAACGGAAAAAGTCCCGCTGTCATAACCGCGAAAACGGTCATCGCTTCGGCTGTTCTTGCCACTGAAGTTCTCCATTTTTGTCGGAACAAAAATAGAACCGCAGAGATCAAAGTGCCGGCATGACCGATACCGATCCAGAAGACGAACGTGATGATCATCGTTCCCCAGCCGACTGGATGATTCACACCCAAGAGACCCATCCCTGTGCTGACAACGATAGCAATCGTAATGATGTAAAAAAGGAACAATGCCTTTGCTGACAAGAACATTCCCAGCCAACCTTTTGAAGGAAGTCTCTCAAGAGGAGCTACGATATCTTCAGTGATTTGTTTGAGGCTCTTGTTTCCAAGAACCAACTGATTGCGCTTGATCATGAATGACCTCCGCCGTGGCTAGCTGTCTCGCCGCCTTTGTCATTATTTCTGATTTTTGTCATATAACGTACTGATGGAGCGGCATGGAACTCTTCAAGAAGCGCGTAAGCACGCTTGTCTTCATTGAAGATTTTTGCCACACGGCTCGTAGGATCGTTCATGTCACCAAATGTGATTGCTCCCGTTGGACAGCTTTGCTCACAAGCTACTTTGACATCGCCGTCTTTGAGTTCGCGGTTTTCAACACGTGATTTAACACGAGCTTCTTTGATTCTGTGAGTACAGAACGTGCACTTCTCCATCACCCCACGAGGACGAACAGTCACTTCAGGGTTGAGAGCTAAATGCATTGGCTTCTCGATCAGTTTTGCGTAGTTGAACCAATTGAACCTGCGCACTTTGTAGGGACAGTTGTTCGAGCAATATCTTGTTCCAACGCAACGGTTGTAAACCATGTCATTCAAGCCCTCGCTTGAGTGAACAGTTGCAAGTACCGGACAAACGGTCTCACAAGGAGCGTTGTCACAGTGTTGACACATAACTGGTTGAAATACCGCATGAGCATCTTCTGGGCTGCCGACATAATATCTGTCGATACGGATCCAGTGCATCTCACGGCCTTCAAGAACATATTTTTTACCGACAACAGTGATGTTGTTTTCAGACTGACATGCCACCATACAAGCCGAGCAACCGGTGCAAGTGTTGAGATCAACCGCCATGCCCCACTTGTTGCCGTTGTACTGATGACCTGACCAAATAGACCAGATTTTGTGTTTATGGTTATTAGCCGCTTCGTCTTTAACGTACTCATTCAAAGTGGCTTCAGCCACCATCTTGCGGCCTTCCATTGAATGATGAGACTGAGTCGTTGCAAGTTTTGTTTTCAAACCTGTCTTAGTCACAGTCGCTTGAAGACCAGAGTAAACAGCGCCTGTTTTGTTATACTGAACAAGCTCGTAGGCATTGCTGCCCACGCCGTTAGTAACTTTGCCACCTGCTGTGCGACCGTAGCCGACCGCGATAGCAACAACATCATCATGAAGCCCTGGCTGAATCAAAGCTGGAACCTTCAAAGTCGATTCGCCAACTTTGATCTCAAGCACATCACCTTGAGCGATTTTCATCATTTCCGCTGTTTTGATCGAAAGACTTGCGTAGTTATCCCAAACAACTTTTGTCACTGGGTCTGGAAGCTCATTCAACCATGAAACATTCGACAGAGTCCCATCCATGAACATTGATGTTGGATGAAGAACCAGCTCCATACCTTGAGCTTTAACTGGTTTGATCGCAGAGAGAGCCTCGACTTTGAAATTTCTCTCGCTGCTACCTTTTTCAAGGTTTGCAACACCAATAGCACCGTTTTGAAGAGCCTCTTCCCAGAAGTCCTCAAAGGCTTTGCCCTTACCAAACTTAGGGTGAACATCATCTTTCCAGTAATTGCGAAGGTAATCGTAGAAAGTCTCTGGAGTGGTCAAACGCTTAGGACCGGTCTCTGCCATAAACGCCCAAGTCATCAACGACAACTGCACAGAGCGAGTGTCATACATTGGGCGAATTGTTGGCTGCTGCAAGCTGATCACGTCTTTATATGATTCGCTATCGCCCCAAGCTTCCATCGCGTGATTGTCTGGAATCAGATAATCGGCTTGTTTGCCGGTCTCATCCATACGGTCGCCAGTGTAGAACACCATCTCAGCTTTTTTCAAAGCAGCCGTAAAGCCAGAGTTTATTGCAGAGTAAGCAGGATTTGTTTTATGGATGATCACTGTTTTTACTTTGCCCGCATTCAGATCTTCGATCAGACCCAAGAACTCTTTATTAGAAGCCCTTACCGAAGTGAGTGGAATTTTTGCATCAACAGTTGCGCCGTCGTTGCCAAGAGCTGCGTTCAAAAAGTTTGCAGCTACTTGCACTTCGTGTGACCACTCGGTGCGAGTTTGCAATCCACCAGCAACCACAAGTGATTTGCCTTTAAAGTGAATCAAATCATCGACAAGTTTTTGCCAAGCTTCTTTAGAGATTGAAAGCTTAGCAGAAGCACCAGCATAAGGCTCAAGAGCAGTCTTGACCGCAGAGTTGCCTGCATATTTACCGAAAGATTTTTTAACAACGATCTCATGAGCCAAGCCCATCAAAACATCAAGCTGCTGAGAAGGTTTGATGCGAACACGGACGTCAGCATTAGCACCTGTCAGTGAGTAGCCCGAATCAAAGACAACAAGCTTAGACATGGTCTTAGGATTTCTTCGGCCATCAGCAAATTGTTTCGTGAAAGTGGTTGGCGCAAGCCAAGTTCCCAAGAAATCTGCGTCGACAGAAACAATCACTTTGGCATCATCAAAGCGATAGTACGGAACAACATCATCGCCAAAAGAGGCGCGCTGTCCTTCGCGGATTTCATCGTGAGCCAAAGGCTCCCAAGTGATATGTTGAGCTTTAAAGCCTTGGCAAAAATCACTGACAACAGCGCGAGTTGCAGGCGAAGCCAAATTGCCAGTCAAGACAACCACTCCGCCTTTTTTCAGTTGTTTCACTGCAGCAGCATCGATGTCTTCCCATTTTGCAGAGATTGTATCGCGGTTGGTTTTTTCTTTGTTCTGTAGGTTGTGCTTTGGACCCTGCAAACGCTCAGGATCATAGAGCGAAAGAATGTGTGCTTGTGCTCGCGCCGACAATCCACCTTTGCTCAGAGCATGATTGGGATTGCCTTCAACTTTTGTTGGGCGCCCTTCGCGGGATTTTACCAAAAGACCAAAAGTCTCAACACCATCAGACCAAGTCGAAGTGTAAAAACTTGAAACTCCATGAGTTACTTCTTCTGGCTGTTTGTTGTAAGGGACAATCTTTTGCACGGGCCTGCGAATGCAACCAGCTGTTGCCATCGCAAGGGATGCACCCATGAGTTTTAAAAACTCACGGCGAGCCCAACCGTCTTGGCCTTCTGATTCAGCGCCTTCGCGGATAGGCGAAGACAAAAATTCTGTCTCTGCCAATTTTTGGAATTCAGGATCTCCACCCCACTGCTCTAACGACAACCAATATTTGTTATCGCGTGGAGTTTTTGGAGTGTTCACATCAGGAGTATTTTCGTTGTGTATTTCAGACATGGTTCAAGCTCTCTTAGTGGTGGCAGGTTGAACAGTTGAGAGGGGCTTTGTTTTCTGGTTGACGGTGACAATTCACACACCAGCCCATCGACAAATTCGAATATTGGTAAACTTTTTTCATTGTCTCAACAGGACCATGGCAAGTCTGGCAGTTCACACCTTTGGCCAAATGGGCCGCGTGATTGAAATGCGCATGATCTGGGAGCATATGAACTTTAACCCATTCAATAGATTTTCCTTCAGTGTAAGCATCAACAAGCTTTGCGATCTCTGGACTTGGCTCGCTTGTGCCTGGCTTATTGCGAATCACCAAATGGCAATTCATACATGTTGAAAGAGCAGGAATATTTGAATCTTTCGAACGCTCGACTTGATTGTGGCAATACTGACATTGAATTTGATTTTGCCCCACGTGAAGGGAGTGATCGAAAGCAATGGGCTGAGTCGGAGAATAACCTTGGTTGTAACCGAAGCTACCCCATCCCAATTTTTCCATCAGCTCAGAACGGCAGCCCGTCAGAGTTGTCATCGCCAAACAAACAAGAGCGGCGAACATGATTGCAGCCCCATTCTTACTCAGTATATTCATACGAAGAATTGATGGCCGTTCAGATTGCATTTTCTTTTGCATACAGCTTCCTTATATAGGCTCAATTTATAGCCTCAAATATAACTTCAATTATAACCTCAATGACCGGCTAATTGATGCGATCGATCAGTTTTATTGAAGCCATAAAGTAAAGCCTTATGTCCTGAGAATCAATTGGCTTTCAGTTTGCCCTGACGCAACACTGCAACGAACACGACTGACAAAATATGAAGTGCCACAAAACCAGCCACATACTCAATTCCACCCGCGCCGAATCCATAAGAATGCAGTCCCGCGCCGAGCACAAAATTCACTCCGTACCACGCCATAATTACGAGTGAAAATGTCAAAATTGAGGCAACCACCATTCCAAAATCTTTGAGTAATCCCGCTAGGCGCCCATGAAGAACTGCCACATAACCAAGCAGTGCAATCAAAGCCCAAGTCTCTTTCGGGTCCCATCCCCAAAAACGGCCCCAAGAGTAATCTGCCCAAATTCCGCCCAAAATAATTCCAGGCGCCAAAAACGCCACACCAATTTGCATGGAACGATAAAGTCCAAGAACGATCGCTTTGATTTCGGCTTCGTGTTTTTTTTCTCCTCGAGCGAAATAAATTAAACCCAAATCACCTAGCGCAAAGGCCAAGAAAAATGCCGCGTAACTGATCGTGATCGTCATCACGTGAATGGTCAGCCAATAGTTTGAGCGCAGAACAGGCTCTAGTGGCTGAAGACTCCCATCCAAAACAGCTGGCGCCATGTTCGCCAAAACCAAGCAAAATGCGCCAACCATCGCGCCCGCCATTAATACAAACTTCCAACGGTAAAAGGCTTCGATCGCCATCGAAAAAAGGACGGTTCCGAAAGCCACCCAAACAACGGTCTCATACATATTTGTGACAGGTGGGCGCCCCATCAACATCATGCGCATCACCATGCCGGAGATGTGCACAGAAAATCCGCACAAAACCAAGCCCCAACCCACTCTATATAATAGAGGGCGATTCAAGATCCACTGCAAGCCCAAAGCCACCACGGCAAAAATATAAAACACCCAGGCCCAACGGTAAGGATGAAAATTATTATAAAACACTTCGAGCGCGATGTCGGACTCTGCAGGATACATTTGAGGATTTTGTGCCTTGGCTAAAACTGCAAAACTAGAGGCAGCAAGGTCGATCTTTTTTTCGGCAGCAACAACGTCGCCGCCAGCCGCTGTCGCGGCCAACATCTCGATGAAGCTTTTTGTAATCCCAGCAAATGACTCTTGCAACTCAGGACTCAACTCCGTCACCGAGGTCCACGACGAAACTTGAGAGTCTTGAGAGGGCACCAAGCGAATCATTTTACCTGAGGCAATTTCACGGAAAGTGTAAAGCTGTCCCTCAAGGCGCTGAATCGCTTGATAGTAGGGATCTAATTTTTCTTTGGTCTCACGCTTGCTCTGCAGATCTTGCATCAACAGTGGCAAGCGGTCATTGCTCCAAATTTCTTTCAAGGTAAAATATTTTCTTTCGTTTTCAAGCTTCAGAGCTTTTTTGACGAGATTGTGCTTGATCTCAACAAGCTCTTTGCCCTCCCAAGCTTCGGGCTGAATCAACCAGGTGAGAACAATCTCTTCTGCTGG
>CANCBY010000085.1 GCA_947374445.1 Pseudobdellovibrionaceae bacterium | reverse complement strand
CAGCCATTGAGGGCCTCGATCTGCTCCTGAATTTTACCTTGTTTTTCGATGAGCTTATCCATTTCGTTGGGATCAAGATCTGGATCTTCGAATTTTTTGCTGATGGCATTGAACTCTTTCATCAGCTTTGGCAACTCGCCCATGCCTTCAAAAATATTTTCTCGGACTGTGAGCTTTTCGTCGAGCTCAGGCTCTTGTTTTAAAAAGCCAACTTTAAAGGCACGAGCAGGGAATGCTTCACCTAAAAAGTCTTTGTCTTCGCCCGCCATGATTTTAAGCAAAGTTGATTTTCCAGATCCGTTGAGACCCAAAACGCCGATCTTTGCGCCGTAGAAGTAAGAGAGATAAATATCTTTCAAAACGTAGCGCTGAGGCGGGTAGAGTTTACTAACACCTTTCATGGTGTAGATAATATCTTGAGACATCGGAGCTCCCTCTATGAAAATGCATCTGAAAATGCAAAATTAAATCGCAAATCGAATTTGTTATTTTGTTCTCTATTTCTGCTCTGAAAACACTTGTCAGTCAAGGGAGACGGCCTTAGGATTTTGACCTTCAAGATGAGTGAAAGCCCAAAGAGTACTAAAAATTCAAATAATGAAACTTCTGCTTCGGTTCGCAGCCAAGCTTTTACTCGTATTAAAACAGATCTTTCATCTGCCCTACAGCAATGGGAAACTCTCTCAGCCAAAGCACCAGAGCTCTCTGCCGATGAGCTGCGCTTTCAACAAATGCAACAGCTTCTAAAAGAGCTGCACGAAAAGATGAAAGCTTTGGATTTTATCTAGGTCTATTTAGAATGCCCGCCCCGACAAGCGGGAGGCTGGTGCTCGAAAGTGTCTTTTACTTTATCCCATTCATCGGGCGTAAAAGTCTTCTGAGTCAACGCATGAAGGCCTAAGGCTCTCTCTTCATCAAAAAGGCTTGAAACCATGCGACTGCGATCAAGTCGCGAAACTCCTTCAAAAATTTTCGAAATCACAATCACTGTGAAATGAGTCTCTTGCCCACGGCTATGACCATGGCTATCATCTAAGACCAACAAATGCGTTGGGTTCAGATGCTTTTCAAGTTTTTGTTTTAGGGACTCAGCGATAGGCATTACTTTTTACCGAATTTGTTGCCAAATTTAACTTTAACTTGCTCGCGGATATTATTGATTTCACTTTGAGCCTTGAGGCCCGCTGTCAGTGCCTGCATGGCGACCTTTTCAATGACTCCGCTATCGATAACCTTCTTTTCAATTTCCTTCGCCTTCTTGAGACCGGCAATGGCTGCCGACTCTGCCAAAGGATGTCCTAGATGCAGATCCTCAAAATTTCCGTTGTTCATCCAATCAGTGGCCACAGTCTCGGCAATTTCAAAAGGCTTTGGCAATTTAGCTCTGATAATTTCGCTGCCAAAGAAAGAGATCTCGATCCTTTTCTTGGTGTCGCTTTCGACATTTGAAACATCTTCAGAAGCCGCCTCATGCGCGGGCTCTGCATGGACGTGTACCTCTTCAACCGTTGGCATCGCTTCAGGCTCGACTTTTTCACGTCCGGGTCTTCGTTTGCTCGAAGCTGAAGCCTCATGAGCCTCAGTTTTTTCTTCTGCTGAATGAGTTTTAGACGCTTTGTGATTTTTTTTAAAATCCTTCACTGAAGGCATAGATGCTCCCTATAAATAATTAGCTCAGCTCAAAAAACCGAGCAGTTCCTTAGTCACCAAATCGTAGTCTTCTTTGGCATTCGATTTCGAATTAAAAATTGTTTTGCTGGTACCAATCGTATTCTTAATATCAGTCGAAGTGCGAATATAATGACTCATTAGCTGATCAGAAAAAGACTCGGCAACTTGAGACAAAATTTCGCGGCTGGCAGACTCTCGTCCATCAAACTTAGTGAATAAGATTTTTTCACTGAACTTGAGATCAAACTCAGCTTTCAGCTCTTGCAAATCAGCCAGATGCTTTTTCATTCCTGAAACCGAGAACTTATCGGGATTGATCGGCAATACTACTAAATCCGAAGCGCAAGTAACAGCCGTGTTAATCGCCGACAAATTTGGAGCCGTATCAATGATCACTAAATCATAGGCCCCTTTGATTTGCTGAAGCGGAGTCTTCACAGCTTGAGCCCAATTGCGACTGCCGTTTAATAGCACTCGGTCTAAAACTGAATTGTTCAAACTGGATGGAATCAGATCGACACCTTCATCAATGGCAACAACTGCTTCTTCGATCTTTTTCTTTTTTTCGATGATATCGACCCATACTGGTAAAGACTCATCTTCAACACCCAAAGCAAAACTCAAATTGGCCTGCTGATCGAGATCAATAAATAGAACTCGCGCTCCATACATCGCGGCTCGCAATCCAAAGTTCAAAGCACTTGTGGTTTTTGCCACACCCCCCTTGAGCATTTGAAAAGAGATCACTTGCTGTGGATACTGATAGCCCTTTGAGCTCAAGTATCTGCGCACAATCTTTGGTTCGACCAAAGATTTGTAGCTCAAGTTGCCGTAGAGGTTTTCAAGTTCTTGCAAACACTCTTTCGGACCGAGTCCAACAAAGGCCGCAAGATCTGCTGTCGAGAGAAGAAAATCATTGTTCGTCGATGTTGCCATAGACAAATCTGAGCACTTCCGAGTTGACTCTGGCAAGCTCCTTCCCTAAACCTTATTGCGTGGCGCGAAAAACTCTCTCTCAAAAAGCTCTTAAGATGCCCTTAACTCCCTCACATTTGCTGATCGAAAAAAACTTCAGCTCGAGCGCAAAAGACCTGCGCAAACTTTACGATTCGCGCTTTGCTGACCCTCGCCACACCCATTCTGAGCGCTTTGTTTGGGATTACTGGCATGTGCCAAGCCAGTACACGGCGCTACGAACACCCGCCTACAATTACTTCGATCAAAAGCTCTATTTGCGCTTTCACAAAGAGTTGGTGCTGTGGGGCCGCCGCACCCTGGGCTGTTGGGACATTTCGCCCCCTTGGATGAGCTGCTACATTGAAGGCTGCAAACAAGAGCTGCACTCGGATGTACCGCACGGGCCTTGGGCTTTTGTGCTTTCGCTCACACCTTGGAAAGACCGCCGCTTTAGCGGTGGCGAGACTCTGATTCTCAAGCCCGAGGTTTTGAATTACTGGCAAAACTTTTTGCACGCGCAAGACCGCGAGCAATTAAGTTTTGTGCAAAAGGTGCCGTCGGAGTTTAATCAGCTCACAGTTTTTGATCCGCGCTATCCCCATGGCGTGACCGAAGTGCGCGGCACTCACGATCCACGCGAAGGCCGCTTGGTCATTCACGGTTGGTTCACCGAGCCCAAAACTTATCTCGAAGGACCACTGAAGTCGCAGCCACAAAAGGTTGAAAAGGTTTTGAATACTTGCTTTGAACAGGTTGTCGACATCATGAATGCAAATCCTACATTGCAAGGGACGATGAGTTTGCAGCTTATGGTTGCAGGCAATGGCCGAGCGCGATCAGCAAAGTTCGCAACCTGCAACTTGATCAACGAGCAAGGGCAAGCGCCACAAAAAACATTGCAGCAAATCCTCAAGATTTATAAAAGCTCTCAATTTCCAGAGGCCAAAAAAGCAAAAGGCGACACTCTGGTCACCATTCCGCTCATTGTTAGTTGATGTGATTTTAGTTTAGAGCGCCTGGCAAGAAGCTGGATCTGTTTGTCTTAAGAGCTCAAGTTCTGCTCTTAACTTTTCATCGTTACCATCACAAAGATAAGTGCCGTTATGACAAATAGGTTTGGCGAGCCCCACTTTGCGTTCAGCATTTGAAAGAACAACGTCCTCGCCCGCCGGCAAAGCCATGCAATACATAGTGGCAGAGTCTATCACTGGCTGACAAATGCGCGAGATAGACAGCAAAGACTTGAGTGCTTGTTCTTGCGTGACATCCATTTGGCATTTTACTTTTTGCTGCGTGCTTAAATCAGTCAACGTATAAGATCCATTATCCAAAGAGACATCCACAACCTTTGCGGCTTGAGCCGCGGATTTTGAACTCACGGCAACCGAGTTGATATTCGCATTGTAACTGATTTGATTAAGACCCGAAGTCACACCCAAAACGCTTTCAGTGGACGTCGCAGATTGAGACACACTCGTCGAACCGGTTAAGCTCGAGGGCGCTTTTCCGCAGTTCTGAAATAGCAGAATGACCACACCCATAGATAGAATTAAGCCAATTTTGGTTTTCATTCGTTCTCCCTACAATCTAACAAAGCAAAATAGAGACCACCCGAGAGAGAATCCATAGGTTCTGAGCGCCTAGCTATTTTGCACTGTTTAGAGATTAGTGAGCTATTCTTATTTTGAGACAGTAATCCTGGAAAAAATAATTGAAGTGGCTCACCCACCACCCCGGAGTCATCCTGACAACCTCCCGGGTTTTAAGCCCGACGTTGGGATAGCCTTCAAGCCCTTACGAGCAACTTGAATTATTTAAAACAGATGCAAAATCAAAAATGACTGTTAATAGACTAAGAAGCCCCTAGAGCTCTCGCAACCCAAACACCGCCCGCTTAGGCCGCTCAAAGCGCGAAAGCAAAATGTAAAGCGCTGGTACCACAAACAAAGTGAGTAGCGTCGACACAATAGTTCCCCCAACGATCGAAAGCCCCATCGGAAGCCTTGTTTCTGAGCCAATTCCGCCACCCAATACCAAGGGGGTTGCAGCGGCCACTGTGGCCACAGAAGTCATCAAGATCGGACGAAGCCTCACAGGGCAAGCTTTCAGAAGAGCCTCTTTGATACCGAGCTTATCGTGAGCACGAACCTGATTGGTGAACTCCACCATCATGATCGAGTTTTTCTTAGCGATCCCCATTAACACAATCAATCCGATGAAACTAAAAAGATTGAGCGAAGTATTGGTCATCCAAAGAGTGAGCAAGGCTCCAGTCACCGAAAACGGCAGTGCCACCAAGACCGAAACAGGATGAATAAACGAATCAAACTGCACCGCTAAGATTAAATAAGCCACTAAAATACCAATCATCATCGCACTGAAAAGGCTACTGAAAGACTCACTGAATCCCGCTGAAGCTCCCTCAAGCGCAAAGCTATACCCCGGAGGCAAAATCTCTTTTGCAATTTCGCCAGCTCTTTTCAAAACAACGGACTGCGATTGACCCGGAGCTAAGTTGCCAAAGAGCGAGACCGCTCTCTGACGATTGATACGTGTGATCGTTTGCGAGACCTCTTTCATCTCTGCTTTGACAAAAGAACCTAGAGGCAAGCGATTGCCAGCGATATTTCTGACATCTAAATTTTTGATATCATCCGCGGAGTGGATCAGTTCATCAGGAATTTTAAAGCGAATGTCGTAGCGTTTTCCATCGAGAGTGTATTGCCCTTGACGGTAACCACCTACCGCTGTCGCCAAAACTTGCGAGACCGCATCTGCGGCTACACCCCGAAGTCCCATGGCACGGCGATCAGGATTCATCAAAAGCTCGGGAATACCTTTACGAAAGTCTGTGTCCATGTCCACAGCAAGACCCTCTTTTTCAAGACGGCCGATCAATTCATTGACCTTGTCTGCAAGCACACCCAAGTCTGGTCCGCGCAGATTGAGCGCGATCGGATTTAGCCTTCCGGTTGAGAGATTTCTCGCTGAGATATCACGCATTGAAATCTTTGCCTCTTTGATTTTTTTGAACTTACCGCGCAACTGCGCCATGATTTCCGTGTGATTGAGCTTACGACTATCCCGCGGCTTGAGCGTGATCGGCATCATAATCTGAGTCGGCAAATTACTTGCTCCGCCTCCACCTCCGACAGATACCAAATAGTCAGCAACTTCCGGCTGCTCTCTAATGATTTGCTCCAGAGCCACAGCCACTTCATCTGTCTTTGCCAATGATGATCCCGGTGGTGTTTGTGCCGACAAGATAATCAAGTCTTGATCTTGAGGTGGCACAAACTCTTGCCGTACTTTTGAAACTAAAAACAACGACGCCACAAATAGAGCCAAAGAACCAAAGACCACCGAAGCTCTCCAGCGCAATGTGCGCTCAAGAATACGACCATAGCCTTCTGAAATTCTCTCAAAACGCTCGTCTAGCCAATTCTCTAACTTTGAAACCTTTGGCTCATTGGCAAAGAATGCTGCCGCTCGCATCGGCGTGATCGTCACGGCCTCAACCAGAGACAACAAAACTGCCGCTGACATCGTTACGCCAAATTGAAAAAAGAATTTGCCAACAATTCCGCTCATAAAGATCACGGGTAAAAAGACAGCAATAACCGCTAAGGTCGCAGCAATTGCGGCAGGCAAAACCTCTTTCGAACCATCCGAAGCCGCGAGGTCTGCGCCCTTACCCATGCGATAATGCCTTACAATGTTTTCAAGAAGCATGATGGCGTCATCGACAACAATTGAAATCGCCAAAGTCAAAGCCAACAGAGTGAACAGATTGAGTGTAAATCCAGAAAAATACAAAATTGTAAATGTTCCAACAATAGAGGTCGGAAGTGAAATCAAAATATTAAATGCAGCCTGTATGCTCCCCAAAAAGAAGAAGCACACCAAGATTGTGATCAAAGCCGCAACGACCAACTTTTCCTTAGTCAAATCGACCGTGGCGCGAGTAGATTTTGTGTAGTTCACAGTGACTTGGTACTGAAAACCCTTCGGAAAGCTGCTCTTTAGCTCATCAAGTTTTTTCATCACCTGGTCTGCGACTTCAACTTCGTTAGAGCCCCTTTGCTTACGAACCTGAATCGCAATGGCAGGCTTGCCATTGACACGAGCAAAGCGTCGGATGTCTGAAAGCCCTTCCTCAACTCGGGCGACGTCTTTGACCTTATAGATGGTTTCATTATTGATCGATTGACCACCACGCTTGAGGATCTGGATCTCTCCAATCTCGCTCGGCGAAACAGCTTCTCCGGCCCAGCGCAGGCGGATCTCTTTTTTTCCCTCGACAAATTGTCCAGCAGAGCTCTCAATATTTTGTGTGCGCAAAGCCTCTGTCACATCGCTCACGGTCAAATCGTTTTGCTTTAGTTTTCTAGGATCGATCCACACCCGCATATTCGGATCCGGAAATCCCCCCACACTGACTTGCCCCACTCCTGGCAAGAACTGCAGCTGATCTGAGAGGTAATTATTCACCCACAAGAGCATGTCTTTGATCGAGTCGCTGCCAAAAACAGAAACGATCAAGATTGGATCTTCATCGGGATTTGATTTTTTTATCACGGGTGGATCAACATTCGGTGGAAGTTTCAGCTGCCCCAACGCCGACTGAACCTCTTGCAAGGCCACATTCACATTGCGGTTAATATCAAACTCTAGATTGATCGAAGCCGAGCCCTGATTGGCAGAGGAGCGCATCTCTTTAACACCTTCAATTTGCAAAAGTCTTTCTTCGATCGGCTGAATCAAATCGGCCTCAACGATTTCAGGAGCGGCGCCCTCATAATTGACAGAAATATTTAGAACTGGAAAATCCACGTCGGGCATTTGACTGATACCAAGCTTATTCAAACTGACAGCACCAAAAGTGATCATCGAGATCATCAAAACCCAGGCAAAAACCGGCCGCCGAATGGAGAGATCTATCAAATTCATGAATTCCTCTTTTTTGTTTTCTTAGCTGTTTTCTTTTCTGATTTTTGGATTGATACGCCTAAGTCCGTATTGGCCAAAAAAGATTTATTGAAACTTGCGCCCAAGTAAGTCTTTTGCAAAAGTTGAATCACATTTAAAGCATGATCTAAATCTCGGGGGCTTTGACCCTCGAGCTGGCGAGCCATTTTTTTTTGCACGCAGCTTCGAACTTTTAAAAACTCTTCCTCCCCCATGGGAGTCAGACTCAAAATAGATTGGCGTCGATCTAACGACTCTGTTTTCTTTTCTAAAAATTTTTTCTGCACCAAAAGATCTACCATTTTAGACATACCAGGCTGACTGACACCATGGTGCCTGGCAATTTTTCCGACTTGGTTTAAGCCGCGGTAAACGTTGGCTAAAATTCGATACTGAGGAAGCGTCAGGGCACTCTCACGCTCTTTGGCAACGCGCGAAATCTCCTCACGCATTGAGTGCATCAGCGGAGGAATTAGCAAAATTAATTTTTGCGCAACTTCATTGGGCGTCGCCATAATACATAACTAAGTTATGTATCTAAACAGGTCAAAAGAAATCGAATGCCATTTGTTTTTAAGCACAAGACAAAGTAATTTAGTGCCGCTGCTTTTCAACTCGCTTGCAATTGCTATTTTTTAACCGACTTTGGCCCTGCCGCCGGCCCCAAACTTGCTAAAAAATTAGAGACTAGCGACTCTCTTTGATCTGCCGTCACGGGGCGGAAAGCCCCTACATGACGAACCACCAATTGAGGCGGAATCTCGAGTAAAAACCGAGAACCCGTCACGGGCTTGATAGCTCCATATCTTTTTCGCGTTTTACAATGAGTGAGCGTGAGTTTTTCTTGAGCCCGCGTGAGGCCCACATAAAAAAGACGGCGCTCTTCATCGACATCACTGCCTAAAGTTTTGTGCGGCAACAAGTCTTCCTCGACACCGACGATATAAACAATCGGAAACTCAAGCCCCTTGCACGCATGCAGTGTCATCAGCGAGACCTTAGGATTTTTATCATCATCTTCGCCATCGTCCCGAAGCTCCATCGCATCTAAAAACTCTCGCAGAGTGTTTTCAGTAATCCCACCTTTTCTGGCAAAACTATCGAGCACCCGCGAAAAAATTTCGACTGTCGACCATTTTTTTTCACCGGCAATGGGCTCATGACTGAGAGTAAATAGGTACTGCTTGTAATGAATCTCTTCGAGTGCCTCGAGCAAAAGCCCGCCAGGAGACTTTGTGCTCTGTGGATTCATGATCCGCTTTGGCAAGCCCTTGGTATAATCAAAAAGAACCTGCAACGCCTCGCCCGCTTTTTCAGGAACACCGGCCTTTTGCCAATCATGTGCTGCTTTCAAAAAACTGATTTTATGCGTATTTGAGTACTCGATAAGGCGCTCGATGCTCGTATCACCAATCCCACGCGACGGAGTGTTGATAATCCGCCGCAAGGACACGTCATTCGAGTTCAAAGAAAATCGCAAGTAAGCCAAAACATCCTTGATCTCTTTGCGGTCAAAAAAGGCCGTACCACCGCTAACGGAGTAAGGGATCTGATGCTGCCGCAGAACAGACTCAATCATTCCACCTTGGGAATTTGAGCGGTAAAGCACGGCTAAATCATCAGGAGCCTCGCCGCGCCGCAAGTGCTCTTTTAATTCACGCGCAATGAAGTCCGCTTCTTCTTCCTCGTTATCGAGTTGAAAAATTTCAGGGAGGCCATCGACTTTAATTTTAGATTCAGACTTTAAAACTTTGCCATGCCGGTGACGATTTTTTTTGATCAACTCATTGGCCACACTCAAAATCGCGGACGAAGAACGGTAATTGCGCTCTAGACGAATCACCTCGCAAGGTGCATAGGTCTTTGGAAAATTTAAAATATTTGAGACCTGAGCCCCGCGCCAGCCATAGATCGACTGGTCGTCATCGCCAACCACAGCCAAATTGCGATGTGCTTTAGCAATCTGATCAATGAGCTTCATTTGCGTGTCGTTGGTGTCTTGAAACTCATCCACCATCAAATACTTGAGCTGCTGCTGAATGCCATCGAGGACCTCAGGGTTTGTTTTAAATAGCTCCAGAGGCTTGAGCAACAAACCCTCGAAATCAACCAC
>CANCBY010000084.1 GCA_947374445.1 Pseudobdellovibrionaceae bacterium | reverse complement strand
GAGAAAATGCTCAATCGATTTTTGGTTCTATGTTTAGCGGCTGCTTTTTTAGGTGGCTGCGCCTCCTCGCAAATGAAAGCCCGCAAAGAGCAACGTGATAAAGCTTCACAAAGTTCAAAACTTTACTGTGACTTTGTTAATGGTGAGCTTTATCCCGATGTTGAAGTGATGCTCAATCTTGAGATGTCTAAGCGTTGTGATAGCGAGAAGTCATTTTCGCTAACCAACTATAAAACCAGCAACGAAAACATGGGCATCATTTACTGTTGTGCTCTTCCTGAAAGAGATTTGAAGACGGCCAAATCAGAGCCATTGCCACCAACTTCTGCGGCAAAAAAAGAATTAGCTCCGACTTCGGCTGTAGCTCCAAAGGTGACCGAAAAGGCAGTCGAAAAATCACTAGAAAAGCCAGTTGATAAAGCGGCTGGCAAAGCTACTGGTGGAGACGACGAGCTCGGCGAGTAATTCAAAAGATGCTTCGTTCACGGATGTTCTCTCATTTATCAAGTCCTTTGCTTCTGGTGATTCTTTCATTGCTGGGGATTGGGCTTGTTCAGGTTTATTCTTCCAGCTACGTGTTTGCGACTGAGTCCTACGGCGATGGCCTTTATTTTTTCAAGAGACAATTTGCGTTCGCTATTTTGGGTTTCATCATCTTATTGATGGCGGCGCAGGTGCCATTGCGTTGGGTTGAAAAATGGGGATGGATGGTTTGGGTTCTGGCTTCATTCGGAATTTTGGCCACATTTATTCCTGGCTTAGGTGTTCGTGTCGGTGGCGCCATACGTTGGTTGCAATTGCCTCTGGGTTTGCGTTTTGAGCCCTCAGAAGTTTTGAAACTTTCATTCAGTTTGTTTTTCGCGACACTTTTGGCTCGTGAGTCTTCGGTGCTAGCGCGGGTCAAATGGCCTTGGTTGGTGCTGATGTTTGCAGCTCCGCTCGTTTTGCTTTTGAAGCAGCCTGACTTTGGCAGCTTTGCTATAATCATCTGTGTGGGAGTTGGTCTTCTTTTTGCGTTCGGCCTAAAATGGCGATTTATTATTTCAGCTCTCGCTGTAATTATGCCTGCATTTTATTTTCTTGTGATGAAGGTGGATTACCGTCGAGCTCGAGTGCTGGCCTTCTTGGACCCATGGGCAGATCCAGAGCAAAAAGGTTTTCAAGTCATTCAGTCAATGTTGAGCTTTCATTCTGGCGGCCTCACTGGTGCTGGGCTTGGCCAAGGCCAGGGCAAATTATTTTTTCTACCTGAGGCGCACACCGATTTTACTATGGCCGTGCTGGGAGAAGAGATCGGCTTCGTAGGCTTTTTGGTTGTGATGTCTTTGTATGGATTTATTGTTTTGCGCGGTCTGCAGATTGCGATCCGGCTTGAAAATCAATTTCACAAAGCTTTGGCTTTGGGGATTTCAATGACCTTTGCTCTTTCGGTTTTTATCAATGCCGGCGTTGTAATGGGGCTTTTGCCAACCAAGGGTCTAACTCTGCCTTTTTTAAGTTACGGCGGAAGCTCGTTGGTTGTTTTGTGTTTTATGTTTGGCCTTCTTTTGAATATCGAAAAGCAGGATGCTGAAGAAAATGAATTCTCCGGTGGACTTCGTCGGCAAAGTCCTTTCCTTCAGAGGCAGACAAAGCTATCTTCTGTGAAGTGAGCAACAAAAAAAAATATTACATTATAGCGGGCGGCGGTACTGGCGGGCATATTTACCCAGGTGTGGCTGTGGCGCGCTCATTGAAAAATCTTGATTCTGAATGCGAAGTTATTTTTGTCGGAACGGCTCAAGGCCTTGAGACAAAGATTGTTCCGCGTGAGGGCTTTGATTTAAAACTAATCGAAGTTGGAAAACTTAATCATGGTGGCGGATTTATAGGCAAAATTAAAACTGTCTTGCGGCTGCCGTTGGCCTTTGTGCAAAGTTATAAAATTTTAAAGCAGCTAGAGCCTCAAGCGGTTCTTGGTGTGGGTGGCTATGCTTCGGGCCCACTGGTTTTAACCGCAAGCCTCATGGGCTATCGCACGGCGATCTGGGAGGCCAACTCTCATCCCGGCATGACCAATCGTTGGCTCTCGCGTTTTGTTGACGAGTCGTACTTGGTTTTTTCTGAAGCGAGATCTTTGCTCAAGGGCTCTGCGATCAAAGTGATGGGTCTTCCGGTGCGAGCCGAGATCGAGAACCCTCTGCCGTTAAAGGCCTCTGCAACTTTTAGAATTCTAATCGTTGGCGGGAGCCAGGGCTCAAGAGCGATCAATACTTGTGTTTCAGATGCTATCGTTCAGGGTGGCGCTTGGCTTGAGGGAGTAAAGTTCATTCACCAAAGTGGTGTTCACGACATTGATTCTCTTCGTAAAAAATACGCGGACCATGAAAAGTATGTCGAGGTTCATGACTTTTTGTACGACATGAATGTGCAATACTCTCAGTGTGATTTAGTGATCTGCCGTGGTGGTGCTAGCACAGTGGCTGAACTGGCTGCCGGTGGAAAAGTCTGCATTGTGATTCCGCTTCCAACGGCTGCAGACAATCATCAACAAAAAAACGCCGAGACTTTGGTTCACAATCAGGCAGGCACTATGCTTTTACAAAAAGACATGACTCCGGAGAGTCTCGTGCAGGCTATTCAAAAGCTTAGACAAAGCCCTGAACTTCGTGGGCAGATGTCGTCAAATATTCGTAAATTATTTATTCCCCACGCAGCTCAAAATATGGCTCGTGATTTGTCAGCGCACGCAGCAGATCGCGCGAAAGAATTGCATCAATGAAATTACAACACAAACTTCAAGATCAAAAATTTCACTTCGTAGGTATTGGCGGAATCGGTATGTGCGGTTTGGCTGAATTGCTCCACAATATGGGAGCACAGGTCACCGGCAGCGATCAGGCCGAAAATGCCAACACAGCGCACTTAAAACAGATTGGCGTGGCGGTGCAAAAAGGTCATGCCGCTCAATTTGTTGGCAATGCCGATGTTGTGGTTTTTTCTTCTGCGGTCAAAGACACCAATCCCGAAATCCAAGCTGCACGAGCTCAGCAAATTCCGCTCATTCCGCGGGCCGAAGCTCTGGCCGAGATCATGCGCATTCACCGCGGGATTGCTGTGGCCGGAACTCACGGCAAGACGACAACAACTTCACTTGCGGCATCAATATTCTTACAAGCTAAGGTCGAACCCACCATCGTGATCGGTGGTCGTTTGGATTTGATTCAGTCCACAGCATTGCTAGGCAAAGGCGAGTGGATGATTGCCGAGGCCGATGAGAGCGATGGCAGTTTTTCTAAACTCTCGCCAGAGATGGCAATCATTACTAATATTGATTCAGATCATCTTGATTACTTCAAAACATTTGAAAATGTGCAAAAAGCTTTCTGGGGATTTGCCAGTAAAATTCCGTTCTATGGAGTTTGCATTGCTTGCGGTGATGACCAGATTGTGCGCAAGACTTTTCAAGATTTTCCGAAGCGCATTCTTTTTTACGGTTTTGATTCTTGCAACGACTACGTTGTTAAGGGCGAGAACGGATCTTACGAGCTCTTTGAGGGAACTAAGTCCATAGGTTCATTTCAGGTCAAGGTTCCTGGCAAGCACAATGCTTTGAATGCGACGGCAGCGATTATCGCAGGCCTCAAAGCAGGTTTTGATTTTGAAACTTGCAAGCAAGGTCTTCTTAAATTTGAAGGAGTGGACCGTCGGTTTCATTTCAAGGGCGAAGTTTCAGGCATCAAAGTTTATGATGATTACGGTCATCACCCCACCGAAGTACAAGCCACGCTTCAAGCCTTTCGTGAAAAATTTAACAGCGAAAGACTGGTTGTGATGTTTCAGCCGCACAGGTACTCGCGCACGCAGAGTTGCTGGCACGAGTTTACAACTTGTTTTAATCAAGCAGATCAATTGATTTTAACCGATGTTTATCCTGCGGGCGAAGCGCCTATAGCAGGCATCACATCGCAAAAGCTTGCAAGCGAAGTGAAAAACTTAAGCACTACTTATCTTGAAAAGAATTCAGCGTTAGCAACTACTATTCGTAGTCGCTTGCAGCCTGGTGATGTTTTTATCACGTTAGGTGCAGGAGATGGTTGGAAGATTGGAATGGAAGTTTTAGAACTTCTTAAAAAATAATGGAACTGATACAAAAAAATCAATCGCTTAAAAACTTGAATTCCTGGCTTGTCGGTGGTGAGGCAGAATATTTTTGTCAGCCGACTTCGGTCGAAGAGCTAAAGGAATGCGTCGCCTGGGCTCAGCAAAAAAATCTTGCGATCACCATTCTTGGTGGTGGTAGCAATGTGCTTGTCGCTGATCAAGGCGTACGTGGGCTGACGATTTGTCTTAAGAGCTTTTCGGGCCTCGAGGAAGTTTCAGCAAATGAGTTCGTCGCTCTTTCGGGGACGAGCAAATCTGAAGTATTAAAAGTATTTTTAAAAAACAAACTCCCGCCCGCTTTATTTTTAGCAGGCATCCCTGGCCAAGTCGGCGGTGGCGTGGTGATGAATGCAGGTGTGGCTGAGAGCTTTGTACCCCGTGAATTTTGCGAAATTGTCTCTTGGGTCGAAGTTCTTAAGCCTGATTTGAGTCTTAAAAAATACGCAAATGCAGATATCGACTGGAGCTACCGCCACAGCGAAGGCTGGCAGCCAGGTATTATCACTCGCGTGGGTCTTTCTTGGAAGAACGGTATCCTTGAGGGAGCGATCCTAAATAAAGTCAAAGACGCGAATCGCAATCGCTTGAGCAAGCAGCCGCTAGATATGCCTTCGTGCGGATCTGTGTTTAGAAATCCAAAAGGCCACAAGGCTGCTCAGCTGGTGGATTCTTGTGGACTTAAAGGTTTTACAATCGGTGGCGCTCAGGTATCAACCAAGCACGCCAATTTTATTGTGAACACGGGGAATGCCACAGCGCTTGAGCTTTGGGATTTGATCGTGCGCGTGCAAAAAACAGTGCTCGAACAAAAGCAAGTTCAGCTTCAGACTGAAGTTGTTCGAATTGGGGCATGGACTTAATGGAGCAAAAAGCATTTAGTGCTGCTGCATTGGATTTTTTGAACCGACTTTTTGTTGAGGTTAAACGTAACCAAATTGAGATACTCCGAACATGGGAAATCGATCATCTTTGTTATCGAGTTGACAGTCTTTCGCGATATCAAGAGCTCAAAGAAGAATTCGCAAAGCTTGGAGATCTTTTGATTGAAAGCGAAGTCAACGGCCGCCCGATTGCGACCTATCGTTTGAGTGAGCCCATTCAATTTGAAGGCTGGCGGATTGACGTTGTCGAGTTGCCGGCACCCAAGCCATTAAAGCCAACACCTGAAGGATTCGAGCATATTGAAGTTGTCTGCGATGTGCCGTTTGCAGTACTTGAGAAAAAGTATCTTCATCTGCAGATCGACTTAAGCGGACTTAAAAAAGACTTCAATCAAGAATTTGAAATTCGCCTGAAAGCGGGGAGTGTGAAGTTTCATCATATCTCGCTGGGTTCGGTGATTGAGACCGAGAAAAAGACACTGGCCAAATAAATTTAAAAAGTGCCCCCGCCAAATCGCACAATCCTTGTGCTTCTCTTGCTTCCTGTTAACAGTCCGAAATCAGGCAGTCACCAGTCCTTGGACTGGGTGCGAACACATTGGAGGTTTGCTCTCAAAGCTTCTTGAACATCGAGACTATCGTCAAAAAAATCACAATAATCACTAAAACGTCTTTAGTTACTTTCAAAACACGTCGAATACGCAAGTACTTTGGTTTGCGCATCGGACACCTCCTGTTTTTTTGAAACAAGAGATCCACCAAAAGCGAGCTGGCGGAGGCTAGACTCGCTTTTGCATTTTGAAGACCATCACATGGAGCAATGTCTTCAAAAGCCCCAGCCCCACCAAAGTCCTGATGCAATCGCCGCCTAGGCAATCACCTAAGAATCCGTTAAGCTGAAGTTCAATCAAATTAATCTCGGAGTATCAGATGAAAAAAATCATGATGATGTTTGCTGTTCTTTCAATGCTTGGATTGGCGTCTTGTCAGCACATGGGTATGAAGGGCAGTTGTTGCTCTGATAAAAAATCTGCCTGCTCTGCAGACAAAAATTGCAGCGAATGCAAGGGGCCTAAGGAAGGCGACAAAGATTCTGGCGGCTGTGCGGATTGCAAAAAGTAATTTATAAAAATTGAATTATGAAGCTAGCAAAACTTCTCATAGGATTTTTTTTAATACCATTGGCTCTTGGGTTCTCTTTTTTTTCACTCGAGAACAGCGGATTTTTCAATGTGGACCACATTGATCTGATCGTTGAAAAAACTCCTGAGACGCCTCTTTACTTGCAGCCCTTGATTAAACGCTTAGATCTTGCTTTAGAAAAATACCGCGGGCAGTCCCTCTGGAAGATTGATCTTAACGAAGTTTCAAAAAAAATAAATTCTGAAAATTGGATTCAAGAAGTGACTCTGACTCGCCGATTTCCATCAAAGCTGCGTGTGGTGATTGAGCCTAAAGAAGTAAAGCTTCTCTATGCTGCTCGCGGTGGAAAATTTCTTCCTGTAGTGAGCGACGGTTCTTTTCTTGAGCCTGTTGATGGCAAGCAAGCTCCAGATGTTCCACTTTTAGTTGGTGATGCGTTCGCCGAAAAAACAGAGCTGCGAAAAAAATCAGTCGAAGCTCTCGAGACTGTTCCTATTGATGGAAGTTTCAGTCGAAAAACAATTTCAGAAATTCAGTATGACTCAAAAGAAGGTTACTGGATGACTCTGATCAAGAGTGGAATCAAAGTAAAAATGGGTGAAGAGCAGATGGCTCTCAAGGGCGCACGAGTCAGTCAGGTGATTGATTACATGGATGCGCACTCATTTCAGGCACGCGTCATCGATGCGAATTTGTCCAAAAAAGTTCTTGTCAGGTTGCGTAAGGACCCCTAGCCTTTAATACGGAAGTGTATGAAGCGGGGCAGACAAGAGTCTAGCTCCAACATCAGCTTACGGATGAGGCTATGAATAATAAAAGATCACAGCCGGTAATAGCCGGTCTTGATATTGGTTCGACCAAAGTATCGGTTGTCATTGGAACAGTGACAGCGGATTCGAAAATCGAAATTGTGGGCGTCGGTACGGCTCCAAATACCGGTATCCGCCAAGGCATCGTCGTCAATATTGAAGCTACAACTGAATCGATAAAAAAAGCCCGCGAAGAAGCCGAGTTGATGTCGGGTTATCAAGTCGAAGAAGTTTGGGTGGGAGTCAGTGGCTCGCACATTAAGTCTTTTGATTCAAAGGGCATGGTTGCCATCAAAAATAAAGAAGTCGGACCACAAGATGTTGAGCGCGTGATCGAAGCCGCAAAAGCTGTGGCTGTGCCTCAAGATCGCACGGTTTTGCATGTGATCCCTCGTGAATACAAAGTCGACGGACAAGATGGAATTTTAGATCCTATCGGTATGTCAGGCATTCGTCTTGAAGCCAGTGTTCACATTGTGACTGCAAGCCAAACCGCACTTTCAAATAATCTTAAATGCATCGAAAGAGCGGGCATCAAAGTCGCTGGCGTTGTGCTTGATCAATTGGCTTCTTCGTTAGCTGTTTTGTCTGAGGACGAAAAAGCGCTTGGAGTTTGCCTTGTTGATATGGGTGGCGGAACTTGCAACACAGTCTATTTTGTCAACGGCAGTGTAGCTCACACCTCGATTATTCCTTTGGGTGGCTCTCACTTCACACATGACATCGCCATCGGACTTCGCACTCCACAAATCGCTGCAGAAGAGATCAAGAAAAAATACGGTAGCGCTATGGCTTCATTGGTTTCTGAAAATGAAACTATCGAAGTTGAAGGTGTTGGTGGTCGCAAGCCTCGCGTGGTTTTGCGCAGAGATTTAGCTGAGGTCATTGAGCCTCGCGCTGAAGAGACGCTTCAGTTGATTCAAAATGACCTGCGCATGAGTGGCTTGTCTGCGTTCATGGGCTCTGGTGTTGTACTCACGGGCGGAGCAAGTCAACTAGAAGGCCTTGTTGAAATGGGAGAATTTGTTTTTGATACTCCTGTACGCAGAGGCTCACCACTGACAGTGGGCTCTAAAGTTGGTGGTTTGATCGAAGTTGTAAAGTCTCCAGCTTACTCAGATGCTGTGGGTCTTTTATTATATGGGCTCAAAAATTCGGGCAAAAAGTATCAAAGTGCGCACAATAACTCACAAAGTGAGGATATTTTGGGCGACAGTTTTAATGCATGGACTTTAAAAGTAAAAAGTTTTTTCTCAGATTTGTTTTAATCGATTTTTCTTAAATCGACAGGAGGAGCAGCATGTTTGAACTTGAAGAAAATATCAATATCGGTGCCAACATTAAGGTCGTAGGAGTTGGCGGTGGCGGGAGCAACGCTGTATCGACAATGATCGACTCTGGCATGGACGGTGTTGAATTCATCGTTGCCAACACAGACATCCAAGCTTTGAATCACAATCGCGCGACCGGAAAAATCCAACTAGGTGCAGATCTGACAAAAGGTCTTGGCGCTGGTGCAAATCCTGATATCGGTCGTCGTGCGGCGATTGAGTCTTACAACGAAATCGTTGAAAAACTTGAAGGCTCAGACATGGTTTTCGTTACCGCTGGTATGGGTGGCGGAACAGGCACGGGCGGTGCCCCTGTTGTTGCAAAAATTGCTCGTGAACTTGGAGCTTTGACTATTGGTGTAGTCACTCGTCCTTTCTCTTTTGAAGGCAAACGCCGCATGAAGCATGCTGAAGGCGGACTTCAAGATCTTAAAGAAAACGTCGATTCATTGATCGTGATTCCAAATCAAAAACTTTTGGCGATTTCTGGTGATAGAACTCCTTTGACTGAGACTTTCAAAAAAGCAGACGATGTTTTGTTGCAAGCGGTAAAAGGGATTTCTGATTTGATCAACAAACGTGGTCTTATCAATCTTGATTTTGCGGATATCCGCACAGTCATGCAGGCTAAGGGCTTGGCATTGATGGGCACTGGTTACGCACAAGGTGAAAACCGCGCTGTCGAAGCTGCGACTGCTGCGATTTCTTCTCCGCTACTTGAAAATATCAAAATTGATGGAGCGACAGGCATTATTATCAATGTGACTGGCGGTCCTGATCTCAGCCTTTTTGAAGTCAATGAAGCATCGACTCTTATCACTGAAGCAGCTCACGAAGACGCCGAAATTATTTTCGGTGCGGTGATCGATGAAAATATGAGCGAAGAAATTCGTGTGACTGTGATCGCGACTGGTTTTACTGATCCAGATGTGACTGCAAAAAACTTGGGTTACTCGCCAATTTTGAACAGCAATGCAAATACAAATCTTTCAAGCGTGATGAACACTTCGCCTTCGGCTTCAATGCCACGAATTGAGCTTCCGTCAGTTCCGTCTTTTTCACATGCTCAGCAACCAGAGCAATTGCAGCCGGTTCAAGTTCAGCAGATGCAGTCTCAGCAAGCTGTGCAGCAGCCACAGTATGAAGCTCCAGCTTTGAATCCTTATCTTCAACAGCAACACCAGCACCATGCAATTCCTAACCATTACCAGGTTTTGAATCCAATGGCTCAGCCGATGCACGCGCAAGTTCCTCCTGTGAGTGCGGCAATGGAACAAAGTGTTCAGCCTCCAGCTTATCAGGCGCAGATGTCTGCTCCACAGCAAATTCCAGCTGTTCCTCAGCCGGCATTTCAACCGCAAGCGGCTCCTCAGCAGCAACAACACCATCCTGAGGCGATGGCCAGCGCTCGTGACATGTTGATTGCAAAAGCGAAAGCATTTCGCGAATCACAAGACATCA
>CANCBY010000083.1 GCA_947374445.1 Pseudobdellovibrionaceae bacterium | reverse complement strand
GCTCTTCCAGCGTCATATTTGAAGCATCCAAATTATGGCTCGCCCAAACCAGTGTCATAGTTCCTCCATGATAAGAAGGAACATTAATTAAATAAACTCCGGTAAACTTAAAGTGGCGTTTCAAAATCTTAATTGATTCAACAAATGTATTTCTGGTTCCGTCAGGAATGCTTGCTTGGAGAACCATCATTCCATTATCTTCTAGAATTTTAGAGCTTTTCTTAAAAAACTCTTCGGAAAACAGAATATTTCCTATACCGTCATGATGAGTCGTATCCATGATGATAACATCGTATTTTGTATTTTTTTGAACGGCCCTTTCACAAAATATGTTTCCATCTTCGTAAAAAACCCCTACTCGGGAATCATTGTAAATCTTTCCGTTGTTATTAAGCTTTGGGAGTTGTTCGGCGCAAATTTTAACAATACGCTCATCAATATCTACCATGTGCACTTTTTGCAGATTTCTATATTTTAAAGTCTCGCGCAAACTTCCGCCATCACCACCGCCGACAATCAAAACATTTTGTGCACCCAGAACTGAGCACATGGGAACATGAACCAACATTTCATGATAGATGGCTTCATCCGCTTCGGTTGTTTGCACAATCCCATCCGATAGCAGAACCCGGCCCCACTCATTGTTTTGAAATATCTGTACTTTTTGATAGGGCGTTTGCTCCTCAAAAATATTCTTGTCGACGGTCATGGAAATCCAACTCGAATTGCCTTCGCATTGAGCGATCGCAGGGTTTGAGGTGCTTTTTTTTAAAAGAATTTTTCGCTGGCGCCCTTCAATTTTTGAAAAGTCATAGTCGACTCGAACTAAACTCAGAAAGTCTTTGGCTTTTTCCGCGCAGTCCTCAATTGATTTTGTACTTTTAACAGTAAAGTAAGCACCTGTGTTCTCAAAGCTGTATTCAACCTCAATTTCTTTTTCGACGTTGAAGTTTTCGACGTGATAAATTTTAATGTCCTCACGAACTGGAAATGCAATACTTTCGATTTTGCCAGGAGGGAGTTTAAAGGCCGATTTCATCAGAAAATATTTTGGCTCTACTGGCACAAAAACCCGATTTATCATTGCACAAATCGCGTTGACTACAATTTCAGGATCAGAAGTCATTGTCATATGTGACATAGCCTCACCAAGCCTGAGGTGAGTATCAATTGGAAAAACCTGCATATCTTTATCGACTAAAAACTGAATAGACCCTAGCGAGTTTAAAATTGATAGCTTATCGACATAGTTTTGGACGACTTTAAATATTTTTTCTTCAATCCCCCGCGACGCCTGAAAAGGGCCTGCTATGGAGTCTGGAAAAATAGTGTGATTTTCAGGGTAATAGTGACGCGCGATTTGCAACGAAAAAACTTTGCCCTCAATGACCACGAAATTAATCATTAGCATCGTGTCGTGCAAAACGTATTGCTGAATTAAATTTGCTCCAAGAAAGCCTGGCGAGTTGTTTTCGAAAAGAAATTGATCTAATTCTTTGTTTTTTAAAAGCTCGTCTTTAAGCGCTTTACCCGAATCATAGATTTTATAGTGGTAGTCCCGAAGCTTAGTAAGCCCTGTCCCAAGGCTTGGCTTTACGATGACTTTTAACTGAAGACTATCGTCATCAAAATCACTTGCGGTAGTAGGAAGGCTCGTCCATGGCATCGAAAAACCGCTCTCGCGGCACATGATATATGATTGATATTTATCCAACATTTTCTTAACGGCCAATGGACTTGCTCCAGGCAAATCTAGTTTTGAATTCACATTGGCAACGATATGGGCAGGCCAATCACCAAGACAAAGTATGAGATCGGCTTTGAAATCTTTTGCAATCGCTTCGACCTGAGGTCCAACTCCACCATTTTGAAAATCTAAATTAAAAATTTGGCTGGGTGGAAACGAAAATTTCATGTCTTGAAACAAATTGGCTTCGTGAGGTTTGACCAAATTATTAATAATGATCACTGAAAAAGAGTGTTTCATTAAAGTCGTGGCGTATGTGTCGACAAAGTCCCAATTTCCACAGTGCTCTTCGTGAAAGTAAACTAAAATGATAGTTTTGGCTGTGACCAATTTTGACCCCTCAGAAGGTGTATTTTTGAATTATAATTATATTATTTTGCAGGCAAAGAACTATTTCGCATGACGGATTGAGTCGTCTTTAATTGGTTTTGAATTGATCTGTCGTCATGATAGATTTTTCATGCGTGAACCTAGTTTCATTTTGGAAATTTTATAAAAATTCTTCGTCGCACTTTCGAATCGTTACGATTCCTGTTCACGCTCTTTTTTTGATCTCTTTACTTTTGCTTTTCAAATTTCCGTACCCCTTTGAATACCTTAGCATTATCTTTCTTCTCTGGTTTATATTTTCGTGTTTGGGAATCGCTATTGGCTATCATAGGCTTCTTTCACATCGAAGTTTTGAAACCTACACCTGGGTTAAACGACTTCTCGCTTTTTGGGGTTCGTTTGCTTGCCAAGGCTCTCCTGTCTTTTGGGTCGCCGTTCATCGAGGCCTTCATCATCCTTTCGCTGATCAAGTCAAAGACCCTCACACCCCAACAAAAGGGTTTTTCTATTCTTATTTGTCGTGGCAAGCTCATTTTAGCACAAGTGACTTCAATCCAAAATTTGCGATCGATTTAATTCGAGATCCTTTTTTAAGAAATTTAAGTCTTAATTACTATAAGGTTTTTTGGTTTTTCGTCGGACTGGTTTTCTTATTAAGCTGGAAATTCTTCTTTTTCGCTCTGATCCCCGCAATGATTATTAGTTCTCACCAAGAAAATATCGTAAATAGTTTTTGTCACTCTCCATGGATAGGCTATAAAAACTTTGAAACTAACGACAACTCACGAAATATTTGGCTTTGCGGTGTGCTTTTTTTCGGTCAAGGCTTTCACAATAATCATCATGCTCGACCGAGTGCAACTTCATTCGCTTACCATTGGTGGGAGTTCGACATTTGCCCTTATATTTGCTTTTTTCTCAAAAAGGAAAACAAGGATTCAAAGTGACAACTTTACGTTTTGGGTATGATCGTCTAATTGAAAACAGAATCGTACCAAATGGTCTTAGGGCGGGCATGGGTGCTTTCGATCGGTGGAAAAACCAAGAGGCCGAATACGCATCGGGTTTTTGTGCCGAGCCTCTAATTCAGCTTTTTGAGCGAGCCGGCGTAAGCTGTCAAAGAGATTTGGTGCATAATTACAACCAGGTAAATAAGAAATTTTTTTACCTCGTCGAAATATTAGGCTCCAATCCGACTTGGCTCATTGAAAAAAGCTTCAAGGATTTTTCTCCTTGGCCTGGCATCACAGAGCAAACTATTGACCTTCTTAGGGAAGGTAAGGCCTTGCTGCTAATAACTCATTTGAAAAAACAGTCTGATTCTAGTCGCGGTGATCCCGTAAAATATGACATTTTTAATCGCCTCCACCAGGCTCTTGATTTTTTTAAGATCCCACCTAGTTCGGTGGTCTATATTGGCGTCAGTCCCGAGCTCCCTGAGATTTACAATCGTCAGCTTAATTCTTCAAATTGGCCCTCAGCTTTGAAGTCGGTTCTATCGTTCAATTACTTTGAAAAGGGTTGGCAGACCTATTTTTCAAAATATACTGCGGAAAATGAAATCTTTGATTTGGCTCAAAGCAAATCTTGCCAACAACAAACTAGAAAACATAAATATATTTGTTTTAATCGCGAACCTCGAGCTCATCGTAAAATCAACCTCATGTGGTTAAAAGAGAAAGGCCTGCTTGCCGATGGCTTGGTTTCATTTCTACCTAAAGAGGACGCACTCCGATTTGATCGAGAAAAATCTCTTCCCGATGATCCACTTTTTGCGAACTTAAATTTGGCTTATACTAACTTTTCAAGTCACTTGCCACTTTTGGTCGATGCTGACGAAAATATTCATCTTTCCTTTTGCAGGCGGTGGCCATTTGCTGAAACCTACTTTTCGATTTTAACGGAACGAGTTTTTAATTGTGATTCCGGATGGACTCTTTTGACACCAAAAGTCTTTAAGGCAATGACAAACTTGCATCCATTTTTGGTAATAGGCCAGAAAGATTACTTAAAGGCAATCCGAGCAGAAGGATACAAAACATTCTCTGGTTTCATTGACGAGAGCTATGATGAAATCACCGACCCGGTGGAAAGAACAAAATCCGTCTGGTCCGAGATCGAACGGCTTTGCAAGATGTCCAAGCAAGAATTACACAATTGGTATTATGAGCTATTTCCAATTCTTGAACACAATTGGAATCACTTCGGTGCTCGCTGTAAACATTCACAATTTGATTTGTTGCTCATTCAATTAAAAAACTATTTAAGTGAAACTCAAAGAAATGCAAATTGAAGTTTGTAACGAAAATTATCTTTCATTTTCATGGTCTGGCCAAAACGCTCGCAAAGACCGCTTAGATAATTTTGAACTTCACTGGAAGTCGCCCGTTAGACAAAATTTAAATTTCAAGGAGGAAGTTCTTCGCGCACTACAATTAGTGGACAAAAAAAGAGACCGCCCACTTGCACTTTTTATGTCAGGAGGAATTGATAGCGAAATTATTGCACGGTCTCTTCTTGAAGCCAATATTGGCTTCGAAGCGATAAGCTTTGCCATCTCGGGCGGAAATAGTTTTGATATACGTTGGGCTCGATCATTTTGCAAAAAAAATGGCATCAAGCATTCAATAATTCAGTTTGACGAAAATGTTTTCGTCGAGGACTTTGCAATTGAAATGGCTAATGAATTTCAATGTCCAGACCCTTATCCCCTTTTTGAGTGTCAGCGAATTAAAATGGTCCCAGATTTTTTTCCAATTTTTGGCAATGGAGAGCCGTTTCTTCGCTTTTCGAAAGCCTCGCAACAAGTCGAGATCGTCGAATCTGGCTCGGACTACGTGGTTTGGCAGCATCTGCAAAGATATGGAATTGCTGCTTGCTACAACTTCTTTAAATTCACCCCCGAGCTTTACTTGAGCTATCTGCGCGAACCCGTTATTGCCTCGTGGGTTGAAAATGCAAATACATTAATTTTTGACGAACTCACTTGGTGGAAGTTCTATATGTACAAAAAACATTGGACCGAATTAGAGCCAAGACAAAAATGGAATGGCTACGAATCAATTGCAAAGCTCTATTTTGGGCTGGAAGCAAATCTCAAAGAAAAGTTTGCTTATCCAGGGGAACTTTGGGCAGAATCTTATAGTAGTTTTATTAATAGAATGCTTCCATAAGCTCAAAAATTTTAAAATAGAGAGTTGTCACCAACCAAATGAATTTAATATCCTTAGGAACTCATTACTTAGCAGAGTTTTATGATTGCGACAAAGCAATCATCTCAAGTAAAGTCTTAATTAAAGAAGCCATGCTTGAGGCTGCTCGAGTAGCAAAATCGAATATCGTAACCGACGTTTTTCATGAATTTAATCCTTATGGCGTCAGTGGCGTTGTCGTCATAGCCGAGTCTCATATTGCCATACATTCATGGCCAGAGTATTGCTGCGCATCGATTGATATTTTTACTTGTAGCGAAAATATGGAGCCTTCAGCAGCGCTGGCTTATCTTGAAAAAGCGTTCAAAGCCAAAAAAGTTGAAGTTCGAATTGTAAAGAGGGGTCAGGTGCCTAATTAACGTCTCAATTGTTGTTTCAAATTATTGCCTCTTAAATGCCTTTCGAGTTCGATAGTCATATGCTTCAAAATAGATATCATCTTCCACTTAAAGTTCCAGCGCAATTCTCACCGCGGTTTCCATCGAATCCTCCGCCAATTGCTGAATATGAAATAACTTGGATCGATAAAAGTTTGCATGATTGGTTGCTTATTTATGATTTTGTAATTTCGCATGCTGAGGTTTTTTTTCGACACCCTGAGGATAACGACTCGGGCCCAATCCATGTCGATGGTAATAATTTTGATGATCATGTAAAAATCAATTACGTCTACAGTGAAAAGCCTTCGCTCATGAACTGGTATTTACCCAAAAAAGGGCAGCCTCCGGAGAGCCGTAAAACCGAGATCGGAACAGATTATCTTTTCTCAAAGCCTGAAAATTGCTCGCTGATCTTTTCTGCGCAAATTGGACAGCCGAGTTTAATCAACTCTGGCTTACTGCACAACATATCGCCCGTCTTATCTCCAAGATTTTGTTTTTCGTTTGTCTTGGCAAATGTGAAAACAACGACGCTCATTTCCTGGGATGAGGCCGTTAAGGCTTTCGGACTATTTGCCATTGATAACAGCTCGCCAAATAAATAGGAATAGCCGGTGTCGACAATAATGATTTTCAGCATTCATATTATTGAAAGACCAGATCGGATACCTATCGATAACTTTATTCGCGCCCTGAAAAAGTTTGATCATAAGGTTGTTTTAGTTACCAATATTGACTCCGAACTCAGTACAGAGCGGGGAGATCATTTTTACGTTTGCAATTTTGACCCAAACCACTATCAGCAAGAAATTTTAGAAATTGTAAAAAAACATCAGGTTGATCTAGTTCTCTCAAATAATGATTGGGCGCTTGAGCCAGTTTCATTTCTATCGGCTCATCTGGGCTACACTGCTTTTACGGCTCGATCAGCTCGTACTGCCACTGACAAATGGCAATCCTATGAATTTGCGATTTCAGAAAATATTCCAATGCTAAAATCGGCCCTACTAAAAGACTTAAATGACTTTGACCGCGAGGAACTACAGGGCTTTCCGGTGGTTATAAAACCTAGCTTTAGCACCGGAAGGATCGAGGCTGAAGGCTTTGACTATACTTTCCACTCAGATATTCAAGCGCTTAAATTGTGGCTGCGCGAAAAAGACTTTCTTGATCGACTCCTCGCGCTCAATAAAATTCCAGATTTTTTTGGCTGTCGGCTCCTTCAGCGCGCACTTGATTTTAAGGACCACCTCAACGTCAATGTCGCCATTATCCAAGGTCAAGTTCACTCACTACTCATGAATCACATATTTTACGATCGAAAATTTACTGCTTTTGAAGTTGCCGCAGGTGGTCCGGCATTAATTACAGAAAATTTGCGCTCAAATATTTTAAAAACCATTCAAAAATATGTCGATAAATTAGAGATCAAAAACTCATTCGCTTGTTTTCAATTTTTGGTGGATGACAACTTAGTTTGTTATCCCAATGATATCCATCTTCGCCTCGGTGAAACATTCAGTATGATGATGAGTCGCTTTCACCCCGAGATTTTGAATGAGTGCGTTCAGGGTTTTCTCGGAAGACCTTTTTCGATACCTCCTTTTGAAGGTCACTTTTTCAAAGGCTCTTTTGATCTTGAGCCAGGTAAAATTAGATCTGTCACTTTACCCGATTCAAAAAAATTTGGTGTCGAGCTGTATAATATGCATAAAATTCAACCTGGCCAAGTTGTCCCCGAACAATCAAACTACGATTACTTCGACGCCTATTTTTTGATTCGAGATTCGGTTTCACTCGAGAACTGCAAGGAGAAAGCCCGTCAATTTAAAATGAATATTCATGTCGAGTACGAAGCCAATTTAAGCTCGGTGTTCGACCCATTAAGAACGAACTCTTAGGCACGGTGAATAATTTGCCAAAAGTTGTTACTTCTTGGAATAGAAAGCAAAAAATAACTTGAAAGACAGAACTTTTCGGTCTTTCAGAAACGGGGCTGTGATTAATTTAGATAGTGTAGATCGATCATTTAAAAACCAATTACAAATTGAAGACGCCGAGAAGGCCACCTTTCTCTCCAAACTCAATTTTGAAATTGTCGTTCCTTTGCTACTGACTGTTGCTACCTGCGTGGAATATTTCGATTTAATAGATATTGATGCCAAGAAATATTTAATAATGGCGTGGTTTTCGCAAATTGTTTTTATGAATACGATCCATGTCGCCTTCCCCCTGGGAGCTTACCTGTTTATGCCCGAATTTAAACTGATGCGGCAAAAGCAATTAAACTTAAATAACGTCAACCTTGATTGCCAGTTTTTTTCTGTTCATATTATTCTTTTTTTTATTTTTTTAGGAATTGTTGCAGTTTGGGGTCATGGATCTCTTTTGGACTCAAATGGCGAGATTTTGATTCTTGGCGCGATCTTTCCAAACCTACATGCCCTTAATCAACAAAAGGGAATTTCGTTTTTATATAATAATCTCTTTCTAAACAAAGCCTCCGATGGACAAATTTCTTACAACAAAGTTCGTTTTCAAAAATTGATGACTTTAGAGCGAAGAGCTTTTCAGATTTTTACTTGGTCCTTTGTTTGCGGCAGCCTGGCCCGAGGTCTTCCGCGAGCCTTTGATCTGACAAGTCCTTACTTTGTTTTGGTTTGGAAATTTTGCCTCGGGTTGTCGCTTATTTCTTTTCTTTTGATATTTGCAATTGGATTAAGCTCAATGTTTTACTTCAAAAGCACAAAAGCTCTCTTTGTCTTTAGACTTCTTTCTTGGCCCTTGTGTTTTTTAACTTGGATAGGAAACATTGGCATCATGAGCTCTCATGGTCTTGAGGCGAATTCGATTTTTCAGCGTTTTATTGGCAATTCAGAAATCAATGGTAAAGATTTGCGAAACCTTAAGATATTTCTAATGTCATTTATTACATTTTTAATCGCATTGACCTCTATTAGTTTTTTTCGATTTTTGAGTACTGACTATTTTCAAGAAAACCATTGGAGATTTGCTTACCCCTTAATTATGGTTTTCGCCTATTCGCATTATTGGCTGGACCACCAAATTTTTAAACTGAATGACCCTATTACTAAGTCATCAACAAGCAAGTTGCTCTTCAACTTCAAATAAATCTGATCTATGATGATGAATTAATTTTTGAAAAATATTTTTCAGTAACTGTATTCTAGAATTGTTTTATCAGAGCCATCAATAACTGTCTCGTGATATCCCATGAAATAAAGTAGTTGTTTGCGGAAAACCAATCCTGCCAATACAAAAATTAAAGCGACCAGAAGAAATATTAGTATTTGTTTTTTTTTAAAATTGTATTTCAAATCAAACCTTAATGGGATTGAACCTAAAATTTTGAAGCCAGACCGAGCCACTAAATTCCTATTCGAACATGATTTGACTTCAAAATGCCAAAAAGTTAACTTAAGAACAATGCCATTACTAAGTCCAGTCAATCCAAAACTAGCAGTTGTTCTTTTTTGCTTCATTTCTGCTTTTTTTTCGGTTTTACCGCCCCAAGCTCAAGCGGATGAAAACCAAAGACTCGTGGATATGCACAATTCAAAGCCTGATAGCTTTGCCGGAAAGAGCGAAATGAACGGCATTGCATTTGCTGAAGTACATGATGGATCTGATTTTGAAAAGGTGTGGAGACTTGTTACCGTTCGCTTTCGTGAAGACTCGAAAGAAATGCGCTTCTCATACGCTAACGACTTAGCCTGGCGCACGCTCACCGCCGGTAAAAATAACTATCCTGAAGGAGCAGCTTTTCTGAAAATTGGCTTTCTGACTGATACAGACCCTATTTTTCCAAGCTCAGTCGTTCCTTCCGGAAAAAAACGATTTCAATTGATGGTACGGGACTATAAAAATGCAACCGCGACGGATGGTTGGCGTTATGCACTTTTTAATGGCGGCGGAAAGACCTTCAATGGCGATCCTGAAAAAAACAGTGTCTCTTGCGCGGCTTGCCACAAAATTGCAGCTCCGAGGGGATTTGTTTTTTCGCAGCCTCTAATTACAGCTAAGTCCATGGCACTTAACGAGAGCAAGGCCTCTGACAAAGTTGATTTAAATGGGAGTCTGGAATTGGTGTTTGAAATG
>CANCBY010000082.1 GCA_947374445.1 Pseudobdellovibrionaceae bacterium | reverse complement strand
GGTGCTGGCCCGTTACGTTTCGCATGCACCCGAGAGCAGCGTTCTACCGGTGATAATATAATTAAATTAATTGCGCGTTGATATGCAGTAGCCGGTCATGTGAATTTTATTCGTCCAACTAAAAAAACCGAGGCTTGTGCTATATCTTGTAGTGATACCAGTGATGCGGCCAGGGCATTTAGTTTGAAGTTCATTGAAGGCCGCATTGACGTAATTGGTATCGTTCACAAAACCCATAATCACAAACTGTTCTGAGGCAGCCTCAATCTGAGGAGCTCCAGGTTTCATCTCACGAAAATCCGAAGTGTGGCTTTCATGAACCGAGTGAGCACAGCCCCCAGTCAAGAATGCTAGAAAAATAAAAATGCTTTTTAAATTTGAAGCGGACTTCACTGGGCAGCCTCAGGGGTTTGTGGGTCTTGGGCTTCATCACTACCCGGATTACGACCTTTGGCGTTTGATGCTACCGTACCGCTCACGCAGTAGCCGCTGGCGGTCACTTGCGATTTCCAGACGATATATAAAAAGTAATCAACATCTTCCTGTTTAGTGAGAAGGCCTTCGACTTTGCCGTTAGGGCATTGCCGAGCCAAGTCTTGCACCATGGCGTCGACATAATCATTGTTGAAATTAAAGCCGAGAAAAATAATTTTATCCGAGCTGGCTTGAACTTTGCGGCCTCTTTGCGCGGGGATCGAAGTGGTCGAAACACTTTGCAAATGAGTGCAGCCTGCAAAAACAAGAAGTGATAAAAATAAAGTAATAAAAACACGCATGTGTTGCTCCTAGTTCAGGCAGTAGCCAATAAGTTTTATAATCTCACCAGAGACGACGGGGTACTTTGCTGTTTCTCTGATGCTCATCAGGCTAGAAATGTGACCTGAAGGACATTTTGTCAGAAGGATTTTAGGGACAGCATCGGCGTAGCGGTCATTAAACACCATGTTTCCAGTTCTGGGGCCCATCTGAAAATAAGAAATAAATTGTTCGACTTCTTTGATCTGGCTCGAAGTCTCTTTGCTATTGGTAAATGCTTTTGCAATTTGCGCGGCCTCTTTGAGGTTGACGCCGGTTTCTGAGAGCAAAATTTCAAAGCGCTGCCCATGGGTGACGGCTTTGCTGTCAATTTCGCTCAATTGGGTTTTATGCAATATGCTGCATCCGCTTAAAAGCATAGCAGACAAAAATATTATAATAAGACTTCGTGACGATAACATGAGTCTTATCCTTCAGATCTGAGTGCTATTTGGCAACATTTAATTTGAGCTCAATGTGCCATGTAAAATTTCGATGACTTCATTGCCCTTGGAGATAAGCTGCCAATTCGGTTCATTCAAGAGTCAATGGCTCTAAATCTAAAGGGGTGTGTATGTTTAAGAAAATTGTTTTATCGATCGCGACAGCAATCATAAGTGCTGGTTCCGTTGCTCACGCAGCTGGCGTGAAGTCTCAGACTGTGGAGTACGGAGCAACTGAAAAATTTGAAGGTTATTTGGTAGCTCCTGCGGGTAAAAAAGGACCGTTGCCGGCTATTTTGGTGATTCATAACTGGATGGGACTAACTACAGAAACCAAAAAGCAAGCAGATCGCTTGGCGGCACTTGGTTACGTTGTTTTCGCTGCAGATATTTATGGAAAAGGCCAAAGACCTAAAGACGGAACTGAGGCGGGTCAGTTCGCAACAAAATACAAAACCGACCGCAAGCTTTTTCGTGAGCGCTTAAACCTAGGGCTTGCAAGACTGCTTGAAGAAAAAAATGTTAACAAAGATAAAGTGGCAGCCGCTGGTTACTGTTTTGGCGGAACCGGAGCGATCGAGTTGGCTCGCAGTGGAGCGGCCATTGTGGGCGTCGTGAGCTTTCATGGTGGTCTCGACAGCCCCACTCCAACAGACGGTCAAAACATCAAAGCTAAGATCTTGGCTCATCATGGAGCGATTGATCCTTACGTGGCAGAAAAAGATGTCGCTGCTTTTGAAAATGAAATGAAGACTTACAAAGTTGATTATCAACTGATCAAGTACAGCGGCACAGTGCACTCATTCACTGAAAAAGCTGCGGGCGATGATATCACTAAAGGTGCGGCTTACAACGAAGCATCAGATCGCAGATCATTTGCGGCGACTCAGAATTTTTTGAAAGAAATTTTCTAATTTAAGACTGCAGTTAAAGTAATTTTTAAAAAAGGGCTGGAGGAATTTCCAGCCCTTTTGTTTTTTTAAGAGCATTATTGCATTGTGAGTGCTTAGTAGCATTTTGAGTTTTGAGTGCTCGAGTTCAAGCAAATGGTTTGAGCGTCGCCTGGGTGCCCGGCGAGTCCATTTTCACCTGTAGCTCCATCTGGCCCCTTGCTGCCATTTGGTTTTTCGTAGCAATCAACCCCCGAGGGCCCGCCGATTTGGCCTGGCCCACCCACGCCACCAACTCCTCCCAGTCCAGCCTCAATGGTTGTGTCAAATCGAAGATTTGCGCTGTCATTTATATTGAGTATGGCCAATCCAGACGATCCACCGTTGCCGCCAGCGGTTCCTGGTCTGCCACGTGCTCCAGTCTCACCGACATTTCCTGGATGCGCTCCGGAGTTATAGCATGGTACGCCGATACGCGCTATCGGTGGAGGAGCCCCTTCGCCAGCGCTTGCAGTGCTCGTATAAGGTGCTCCTGCACCACCATTCATTCCGTTTTCTCCGCGCATTTCGATTCTCAAGTGACCCATTGCTTTTTCAAAATTCAAAATCAGTTTGCCACCGTTGCGGCCATGCAATTGTGCAGAGCTCGCCGTTGTGCCTTGAGCAAATGTTTGAATGATGGAGTCGTCAGCGATAAGAATTTTTCCCTTGAGTGTCACTGAATGAGTGCCAATCGTGAGCGTTGACTGGCGAGGCAAAAAAATGCGCTCATAACCTTCGATTACAACAGGGGCAGAGTCTTCAGCAAGTCGAAAGCCAGGAGTAAACTCATAATCTAATGGGATTTGAACCTGGATTTGGTCGGCATAGGACATTTCACCATCAACAACCTTTCCGAATCTGTACGCATATTTTTGCCCAGCTTTGACGTCGTTGTCAGCGAGAACACGAAGTCCTGGATCCACAGTGACTGATTGCCAGACGGCGTCCGTTTCAGCAGAAGCAAGCACAAGTTTTTTTTGAACACCGAGAGTTCCGACGGGAAGTGGGAGTCTTACGTTGTAGCTATTCGGTTTTTCGAGAGCTTCGACAGATACTTTTTGTGGTGCTATCGCAATTGTCGGGCTTGTGGGGCTAGTCGAATCGGCGAGTGTGGCGTCAGCGGCAGGCTCTTCATTTTTGCTGCGAACTTCGACGCAGCCAATTTCTAGGGCCAAGCTTAAAATAAGAATTATTTGGATCAGCTTCATGTTTTCTCCGTTGTTAGGGTAGGTGTTCGGGTAACGGAGAGATCGGTTATCAAAAAGAATGCACACAGAATCGCGCAGAGAATGGGTTCGGAGTTCGCAAATCGGACAGCTCTAGCAAAATAGATAGCCCTGCTTTGCAGCAGGGCCGGACAGAGTTAGGATTTTTAGAAACTACTAGTTTAGCTTGTTAAGGACCATGTTGAGGTAGGGTATGAAGAGGGCTGAGTCGAATCGCTTTGGATTGGCTTTATCAAGGAAGTCTTTGTATTTTGCATAAAATTCGGGCTCAGTTTCCTTGGCCGATAGAATTTTTAGAAAAATAGATTCTTCTCTCATTTTGAGAGCGATAATGTACTCGTCCATTATTTTTTTTGCGAGAGCATCGTTTTGCCGGCTTGCAAGTTTGAAGACTTGATTTTCGCCAAAGCGAATTGTGGCCCAGGCTCTAAATTGAGAGTCTTGTGCGTACTTGATTTTTAAGGCTTCTGCCGCAGTATGGTTATTGTCCCTTATGCGAATTTCTTCTGTTATTTTTTTATAGTCGGCGGGGTTTTCACCTAATGCGAGCATGACCTCACGAGTGACAACATTGTATCCATCGCTATCGATGTGATCGAAAAGATAGTGACCGATTCCTGGTTCAACGGTGATGACAGCATTTTTAAACATTTTGCGTAGAGGCACCGAGACATCATAGGTGTTTTCACCAATCGGAGTATTGCCAGGGCCGCCGAGAGGCGCTGGTACGTATTCTTCGCGATTGCCACTGAGGATGCGAGCTCGTTTATTGGGATTGATCACAGTTGGGTCAGCAAGTTTGCTTTTGTGCCACAGGAACTTTGACGAAACAGCTCCAGCCCAAATTCCACCGGCCTCATTCTCGGCAACGTCACCGCCGAAATTCATTTTTGATGTGTAATTCTGATACCACTTGTCGAGCTCCTTGTTGAAGCTGGCCGGACTGAGTGCTGCGTACCCTGCGAGGACCTTGGGGTAACGAGTGTCGAATTCTAGAATCACATCAGGACCGAAAGAATGGCCCGCCATAATGACAGGCTTACCTGACTTTTCAATGTTGCGGACAATGTTACGAAGCCATTTCATAAAATAATCTGGATTGTTGAAGGCTTCATCGCGAGGACCATTGCCATGAAATGGGAGGTCGATGCTAATTCCGGTGTAGCCTAATTTTGCGACTGTGTTCATGTTAGGGATAAAATTTCGTCCGCTTGATTTCATTGTGCCCGAACCATGGATGAAGAGAACGACAGCCTTTGAATCAGGATCGATCATTCGTGGTTGGCCTTTGTGATCTGGAATTCCTGTTGCTGTATAGTAAAACTGAGTTTGAAACTCTTCAGAAAAGAAGGATTGCACCTGGCCCATCGATTCCTTTTTTTGGAGAGCTTCGAGAAATGACTTGTCGCTATTCCAATCGGTCTTGTTTTCGGCGCTTTGGAGCTTAGGGTTTTGCTCGGTGGCCGTAATCTCTAGGAGTACCTGCTGGCAGCTTGGGCCGGAAGCCCAAGACAAACTTGGCGCAGATATGACCAGTAGATTGACAGCAAGAAGGGCCCAATTCGAATTTAAGCGTTTCATAAACCATCCTTTGTTGACACAAGAGAATGGTTCCAAGATTTGCGCCAATACGAGGTAGGCGGTCTTTTTTTGAGTCAATACGTTACGTTTGAATGATTACTTTTTGCTGCGGGCGCGTTTTGCCGCGCGATTGTCTTTGCAAGCTTGGATGTCTTCGTTAGAGGCCGTGATACCAGGCACGGAGCCACCTTTCATGAGGACTGAAAGACAGTTTTTAACGAGGCCTTTGTTGGTGCTGGCTTCGCCGGGCATAAAACCTGCGCTGTTGCAGGCTTCACGAATTTTTTCACAAGGATTTTTTGCTGCAGCATAAGCGCCAGAGCTGAATGCAAACAGGAGAGAAAAAGATAAAATGATTTTTGTCATCGAAACTCCTAGGTGAGTTGTGGGTCAGTTTATTGTCAATGAGCTAATGTTAGTCTTTCCACAAATTTTTAATTTCGGTGGTCTTATCTTGTCCTGGCAAGCGTCCGAGGCTCCACTCTTTTTGAATGAGAGCGAGGACATCGGTGTGGGTTACCGGCTGTGAGTTGACTGTGTTAGGAGTCAGGCCGGCCCCGATCATCACGGTGTAGATATGATTTGAGAAGAAAGAGTCCGACTCATCAAAAGTAAGAACAACCAATGTGTCTTCAAGATTTTTAGGGATAGCAAGAAAGGGAACTAGATTTTCTTGAGACCATTTTTGAATCGCTTTGACTCCACCGTCATGACCATCATTGACGATATTTGGAACAATCATATTATAGCTGGCTAGGCTGAATGAGCTCAAATCACTAATCAATGTTGTAGTATCGACGACATTGGCGCAGCGCTGAGGATTTTTAGTTACATTTGTGAAGCTCAAAAAGGGAACGTGTTTGCGATAGTACTTTCCCTTGGAAGTGCCAACATAGCAGGGGCTCGGTAGATCTTCTGCGTAAAGTCTCCAGTCCATTCCGTTCTTTTCTAACTGGTCACCTAAATGGGATTTATCAAGGTCTATGTTGCTGTCGCTGTGAATTCCAAAACTGCTGCCGCCAATCATGGCGATGTAGTTTCCTTGTGAAGGGTGGGTGGCCCCAGAGAAGTGATCGAAAAGAACACCTTGCTGAGCAAATTGACTTAAGAGAGGGTTTTTCATTGCGACATCAAAATCAGTATTTTCAAAAACAACGAGCAGTACTTTTGAAAAATGCGGTTTGGGTGCGGCCTGCGCTGATGAAATTCCCAGAACTAAAGTCCAGAGACTTATTAGGCTTAGGCATCGGATTAAATTCAGACTTGCCACAGTGGTGGACTTTATTTTCGATCGACTTAGCATTTAGCACCTCACTTTGAATTGAGTAGAGCCTTCCGCAGATCTTGGTTGTGGTCAAAGATGAAAGGGCTCTACTCGGCACGGCAATTAATGCCGCGCTTCAGGGTTGCATATTTTTAATGAGCTGCATTTTGAGAATTAAAATTTCAGTGCAGTATAAATAAAATTTATACTGCGAGCTCTAGTGCTTGTAGTTTCTAGCCCAGTGTCTTGCTGAGCTAGACCATCTGA
The DNA here is from genome assembly GCA_947374445.1 of Pseudobdellovibrionaceae bacterium. GTDB lineage: Bacteria > Bdellovibrionota > Bdellovibrionia > Bdellovibrionales > Bdellovibrionaceae > CANCBY01. The sequence goes on along the minus strand of CANCBY010000082.1, from coordinate 3,296 downwards.
AAATTTCATTCGCATCGATTTAAAAACACTAACAAAAGTAAAAAAATAAAAAAACAAATAGTTGTAGGAGCAAAAATCTCTTGGTGGACTTAGTGCTCACACGGAGGGGAACACATGCAATTCAGAATGAAAGCAGCCATACTCGTATCTCTTATGTTAGCGCAAACGGCGTTCGCAGAGAGATATTTAGTGATCATGAAAGACAAGAACGTCTTCAATCAAACTCATCAGCAAGTATTAGCTGGTGCTCGAAATCTTGGGGATATACAAATTCAATCAGTTTCGGGAGCGGGAGTGGTTACTCCTTTTTCTAAAGCTGGGGTGCAGGTTCAAGGCTCGCTTGAACACATCCAGTCTGTTGTCATTGATGCTGATAATATGTCACAAATCGAAGAACTTAAAAAATCAGGCTTAGTTGCTTTGGTTGAAAAAGAAATTTTTCATCCATCTCCTCGCCCGGTGCAAGGCTACGTTCGCACTCAAGCTTGGTCTTATGATCTCAACAGAACTGTCAGTGCAAAGAGCATTTTGAGCAGCAACACGCCATGGGGGATTTTGGCAGTGAACGCTCCTCAAGTTTGGTCGCAAGGTAATAAAGGCCAAGCCTCACGTGTGATGGTGCTAGATACTGGAATTGATAAAGATCATCCGGCGCTGAAAGACAATTTTGAAAAGGGCCGTGATTTTACTGGTGAGGGTGGATCTCCATATCCTTTCGTGGATGTTGTTGGTCATGGAACTCACTGTTCTGGAACGATTGCAGGTGTTGAACTCGGTGATGGATTTTCGGGAGTTGCTCCTCAAGCAAAACTTTTGATGGGTCGTGTGTGTGGTGAGCAAGGTTGCTCCAACATCGCGGTGGCAGCCGGAATGAACTGGGCCATCGATGAAAAAGTTGATGTGGTCAGTATGTCCTTAGGTGGCCCGGCTCCGACGGCAGCTGAGCGTCGAGCGGCTGAAGCTGTTGCTAAAGCGGGTATCTCTATTGTTGCTGCCAGCGGAAACGATGGAACTAACAAAATTAGTTATCCAGGAGCATTTCCAACTGTCGTTGCTGTGGGTGCCATTGATAACACATTGACTAAAGCTAAGTTTTCGCAATGGGGACCAGAGCTCGCTATTGTGGCTCCAGGTGTTGATGTGATTTCAAGCGTGCCACAAGGAACCGGCCGCGAATCAAAAGTTAATTTAAATAGCAAGTCAGTTTTGAGCAGCACTTTTTCTGGATCGCCAGAAGTTAAAGTGGCCATCTCAAATGATCTAGTTGTTTCGGGGCTTGGTAAGCCAGGTGACTTTACGAGCGCAGTGAAGGGCAAGTTTGCTCTCATCAGCCGTGGTGAAATTGCTTTTGGTGACAAAGTTAAAAATGCGATTGCTGCCGGAGCTGCTGGAGTTGTTGTTTACAATAACGAGCCAGGGCTGCTGCAAGGAGCATTGACTCAAGATGGATCGATAGTGGCGATCCCGGTGGTTATGGTTGAGCAAACAAGCGGCTTGCAAGCCAAAGCGTTGTTGGATCAAGGCCAAAATGTGAGCGCGTCGATGCAGACCATCGCAACAGACTATGCTTCTTTTGCTGGCACTTCGATGGCAACACCCCATGTGGCGGGAGTTGTAGCTTTGATGAGAACTGCTAATAAAAACTTAACGCCGGCTCAAGTGAAAAGCATTTTGAAGTCGACAGCGACTCCTAAGCAACCGAACACTCAAAATGAGTACGGTTCTGGAATCGTGAACGCACAAAAGGCCGTTCAGGCTTCTATGGCACTTAAAGAGGCGCCACCACGTTGATAAGGTGCTGATTTAGAAGCCGATTGCTAGTCGGTTTAGATGAACTAAGTAAAAAATATTGATTTTTTTTAACACCCGAGGTGACCCCTCGGGTGTTTTTCTTTATAGTGGCCAAATGCGAACTTTACATGATTCTTTGCGAAAGTATGTCTCTGAACTCATCAGCCAAAAAATGGAGGGTGTTGTTGCTGTCTCTGAAGTCTACGATTTTTTAGTCGAGCCACCGAACCCTGATTTGGGCGATTTGGCCTTTGGTTGTTTTCCGCTAGCAAAAGCGCTCAAAAAAGGCCCGCCGCAGATTGCAAATGAATTGAAGCTTAAGATTCAGCCAGATGCGGTTATCAGTAAAGTTGAAGCCGTAGGTCCTTATCTAAATATTAGTTTTACTCCTCAAGCCTTGGGTGCCCATTTGCTAGCGCCCATCCAGGCGGGACTACACTTTAAAAAGTCGCTGACTGAGAGCACTCAGCGCACGATGGTTGAATTTTCGCAGCCAAACACTCACAAAGAATTGCATGTGGGTCATATGCGAAACCTTTGCCTTGGCGATGCTTTAATTCGTATTTTGAAATACTCAGGTTACGACATTGTGAGCTCGACCTTTCCCGGTGACGTAGGCACTCATGTCGCCAAATGTTTGTGGTACATGAAGTTTCATAATACCGAAGCTCCGCCTGCGACTGGCAAAGGGGAATGGCTGGGGCGCATGTACTCGATGGGTAACAACAAGCTCGAAGACGAGACCGGGACTCCCAACGAAGCAAAAAATCGCGAGACCTTGACCATGATTTTGCATCAGCTTGAGAGCAAATCGGGTGAATATTTTGAGCTCTGGAAAGAGACCCGCGAGTGGTCGATTGAGCTCATGAAAAAAGTCTACACTTGGGCCGATGTAAAGTTTGATTCTTGGTATTGGGAGTCTGACGTCGATTCGGATTCAGTGAAATACATTAAAAAACTTTTTCAAGAAGGCAAGTTGATCGAGAGCCAAGGTGCTATAGGTATGGATCTTGAGGCGGAAAAACTTGGGTTTTGTCTTTTGCTAAAAAAAGATGGCACAGGCCTTTACGCTACCAAAGACATTGAGCTCGCGCGCCGAAAATTCAACGACTTTAAAATTGAAAAATCTGTTTACGTCGTTGATATGAGGCAAGCTTTGCACTTTAAACAAGTCTTTAAAGTTTTAGAGACTTTGGGATTTGAACAAGCAAAAGATTGCTTTCACTTGCAGTACAATTTTGTTGAGCTGCCAGACGGAGCGATGAGCTCCCGCAAAGGCAACATTGTTCCTCTACTCACGTTGGTAAAAAACATGGAAGCCATGGTGAAAGAACAATATCTTCAGCGTTATGCCAATGAGTGGGATGCGAAAGAGATAGATTTGGTGGCAGAGCAAGTCGCTAAAGGCGCTGTCAAATATGGAATGCTTCGAATTGATAACAATAAAAAAATTGTTTTTGATATGGCTGAGTGGTTGAAGCTGGATGGTGAGTCAGGGCCTTTCA
>CANCBY010000081.1 GCA_947374445.1 Pseudobdellovibrionaceae bacterium | reverse complement strand
AAAATCCTGAGGCGGATCAAGTAATGAGAATCGGCGTTGAGATCTTGCAGAAGTCCATCCAGTAAAGATTCCGAAGGAAAAAGCGTTGAAGCTAAGGCAGCGATGGCTCCACTTACTGCCAAGAGCATAAACAAAGCGCCAATGCCGATCAGGATTTTTTTTAGATGCTGGCCGATCCATTGGCTGGCCTTCGTTTGTAACAAAAGCCAAGTGCTCGTATCACGGCGAGACCAAGTTGTGGGCTTTGCGCTCTCCCATAGCAATGCGATGGATGCGACGAGTAGCAGACTGTTGAGCATGTGCAAAGACATAGCGAAAGTTCTTAGCGGCGAATCATTCTTCATGACTAAGCCAAATAGTACCAGTTTCGCTCCAAGCAGCGCTTCAGTGATCATAAAAATGAACGAAGCCATAGCCGCTTTGCGGGCCGGGTGATTGGCTGAAAAAATTTTTCTCGAGCGCCAAAAAAACCACGTTACGATAAGGCCAAAGCTTCCTGACATCAGGCGGTGTGTGTACTCCACCCATGTTTTTTTAGCGGGCACAAAGGTCGTTGTTCCGGGGATAAACTCACCATTGCAAAGCGGCCAGTGATCGCCGCAGCCATCGCCAGAGTGTGAGATGCGAACCCAAGCTCCCCATAAAATCACGAGCAAGGTGTAAAGCAGAAGCCAAAGGGCATAGGTACGAAATTGGCGGATTTTTATGGTGGTTGTCATGTTGGAATTCATGGCTTCATTCATAGCGTCTTTTTAGACCAGATATTTGACAAAGATCAAGGACAGAGGCTTGTATATGCTATGACAAAAAAACATCAGTGTGATCATGACCATGAGCACGACCACAAGCACGACCATAAGCACGACGATCACGATAGCAAACATGACCACTCTCACGGCGGGCATCACCACCACCATTTGCCTTTTGAGGCTCATCACACGGCGGACGAGCGGCTCTCGCGTATTCGCATGGCATTTTGGCTCAATTTTACTTTTACCATCGTTGAGATTTTTGGCGGACTATGGACCAACAGCATGGCGATCATTTCAGATGCCATTCATGATTTTGGTGATTCGATTGCTCTCCTCTCGGCGTGGATTCTTGAGAAAAAATCTCATAATTCTATGGATCTCAAATATTCCTATGGTTATCGAAGGCTTTCGACACTGTCGGCACTGATTACCGGTGTGGTTTTAGTGATCGGTGCTTTGGTGGTTATTGCGAAGTGCATACCTCGAATCATGAGCCCTGAACAGCCACATGCTGAGGGCATGGTGCTATTTGCCATAGTTGGCGTGGCGGTAAACGGCTTTGCGGCGTATCGAGTGTCTCGCGGTAAATCGCTCAATGAGCGGGTGATCACTTGGCATTTGATTGAAGATCTTTTGGGTTGGGTCATGGTTTTGTTTGGCTCGATCGTGATGAAATTTTTTGATCTACCCATCTTGGATCCGCTCATGGCGATTGCGCTTTCGTGCTGGGTGATCTGGAACGTCAAGGGCACTCTGCAAGAATCGACAAAGATTTTTTTGCAAGCCACTCCTGAGGGCATCGAAGTCGCAAGTGTTGAGGCCGCAATCAAGGGCCTTGGGCCTGTGGCTGATTGTCATCACACTCATTTGTGGAGTCTTGATGGGGAGTCGCATATTTTGACAGCCCACGTGGTTTTGCGCGGGCAGCCTGATATTGCAAGCTTTGCTAAAATCAAATCTGATATTCGCGGGCTCTTGGCTGATAAATTTCGTGTGTCAGAGGCGACACTTGAGTTTGAAATTCCTGGCGAGGCTTGTCTTGCGCCCGAGCACGGAAAGCTATCTTAGGTGGACTACAGGTCGCATTTTTCAATTCCGTCGGGGCTTTGTTATCTCAATAGTGGCACAATGGCATTTTCTCCTCGCGCGGTTTTAGAAGCTCAGCAAGGCTATAAAAAAATTATCGAAGAGAATCCGGCTCTGGCTTTGTTTTCGGCTTGGCCGCAAATGTGGACGGCGCAAAAACGTTTAGCAGAGTTCTTAAATGCTAGGCCTCAGGATCTTTTTTTGCGACCTAATGTAACCGTTGCGATGAATGATTTTATTATGGCACTAGAGCTTCCGCCGAATTCCGAAATTATCATTTCAGACATTGAGTACGGGGCCATCATCAACATCTGTCGCTACAAAGCAGAAAAAGAAGGACACACACTTAAAATTGTGGGCGGCGGAGAGAGCTTTCTTGCGAACTTAAAGCAAGCTGTGGGGCCTAAAACAAAACTTGTAATGGTTTCGCATGTTACCACAGGTTCCGGTTTTGTTTTTCCAATCGAAGAGATCGCGGCCTTTTGTCGGCAAAAAAATATTTTCTTTGCCGTGGACGGGGCTCATGGTGCGGGTTCGATGCCTTTGGATTTTTCAAAAACTGAAGTCGATTTTTACGGATCAAATCTGCACAAGTGGATGATGGGCCCTAAAGGCACAGGCTTTGGCTGGGTCAGTCCTAAGATGCGCCCGCATTTAAAGCCACAGTTTGCTGGGTGGACTACCTACGATGTGCAGCCGCACTTTCAGGCCTTTGGTGGCGGTGACGAGTGGACTGTTCGCTGGATGATTTGCAGCACCGTTCAGTTTGCAGATTACTATGCGATCTCTGACACCATTCAATTTTGGCAAACTTTAGGAGCAGCACAAATTCAAAAGCGCCAGCGCGAGCTCCGCGATTTTTGCGCAGGTGAAGTCACACGAAAAACTGGCTGGGTTTGTTTGAGTGATCAAGTTGCGCCGGCATTTCGTGGTCCGATGGTGGCCTTTGCTCTGCCAGCGGCTTTGGCTAACCGAGGCTTTGAGTTGATTTTTTTGCTCAAAGAAAAACACCAACTTTTGGTATCTATGACAATGATACATAATACTTGGTGCTTGCGACTTGCTCCGCACATTTACAATACCGAGGCTGAGATCACACAGGCCGCCGGGGTTTTGGCGAGCTTGAGGTGAGTTGTGCCTCACAGTCTCTGTACAATGTTTTTACAGAGACTTATTACAAGATTCCCAAGTTGCTAGAATCACATCAAATTTTTCTCCTTTGTGTGACTTAAAGTTGCTCAAAGCGAGCGCCATTAAAAAAATCAAAACATAAATCCTCGCTGTGGTAAATTGCTCGGCGAAACGAAATCAAAATAACTTTTGCTGATGTCCTTCATCACAAAATCACATAAAGGAATTCGAAATGCTTCGTCATGTTTTATCTTCGTCTAAGACAATTTCAAAATTGGCTCTAATTAACTTCGTAGGTGCGAGTTTGATGCTCTCAGCTTGCGCTAAGAAAGATGATGGCGCAGCTGCTCCGGCTCCTGGCGTGCCGAAGTCTTTGGCTTTTTCTAAGCCAACTCCGGGTGAAAAGTTGACTCGTGACCAAGCCCAACAAATCCGAATTGCTTTTTCTAATAAGCCCTCAATGATTTTGCCTCCAGGGGAGTTGATTTTTGTTCCTAAGGAAATGACTCCTGCAATGCAAGCGAGACAAGAAGCTGAACTTCGTTCTAAGGATTCAAATTCTTATGATCTCTTAAAGCAAATCCAAGCAAATTGTGTGAAGTCTCGTCCAACGGTTCATGCAGAGACCACGCTTCCTGCTGATGGCCAAGATGCAAAAAATAGTTTTAAAGCTGGCGATTACATGTCTGTGAATTTAACGGGTGGTCTTTCTGGCACTGCTTGCGCTGTAGATGCTCTAGGGGCGATTGGTTATTCGGCACGTGTCGATGATAGAAACACCGGTGATGACACCGCCAAAGCTTCAGGAGCTTTCACATCTGACATTAAAGCAGTAATGAAAGATCAGCGTTTTGCAAAACTCTTGGGTTCGCGTGGCCTTTTAGTTCAAAATAATCTGTCTGGATTGGTTGTTATGCGCCAAGTTTCCGCAGACAAACCAGTAGCGAACATGTTGATTCAAACGAATTTGACAGGTTCATATCTTTCACTTGAAAAGGACATTCCATTTTCAAGTACTATCCAAATTTTAAGTAACGAAAACGGTGGATCTGAATCAGTGATGTCTTTTAAAATTAATATGACTTCCTTTTCATTTGGTTTAGATATTCACACAGCTCAAGCTTCAGTGAATGCAATTCCAACGCAAGAGATGTATTTGAATGGATATCCAACAACTCAGGCAGAAATAAACGCGCTTTTCGGTAGCAACAGTCCTGCTCAAGTTGCAAACACCACAGCTTGATTTTTGAAGTAATACTTTCGATAGGATTTGTCGATGCTGTGTTTGCAGCGTCGACAAGAATTAATACAAGTAGCTAGGCATCTTTTTACACAGGCGAGAGTATATGAAAATTAAGAGATCTTCTGGACGTTCATTTGCATTAACAATGTCGATTTTTTCAGCACTGTCATTGGTTGAATTATCTGCGTGCACGAAAAAGAACGAAGATGCACCGATAGCACAAAAAATAACTTGTGAAAATGGTCAGGTTAAAGAAGTGGGTATTTTTGGTGGAGAGACATTGAGCTCAGACTCTCTTTTGTCTAAAGGAATGGTATTGATTTACCAATCTATGGGCAGCGCGGGTGGGGCTTTTTGCACAGGTAGCCTCATCGATTCGAATATCGTATTAACGGCAGCTCACTGTGTACCACCAGCGGGAGCAAACCCTGAGACTGTATCAGTATATTGGTCAGTGGATCCAATTTGTAGTGTTGTTCAAAACGGTGATCAGTCGTTGACTCGCGTGGCCGACAAAATTGAAGTGCATAAAAGCTATGATCTTTATCAAAAAGGCGAGAGCGATGAACATGGTGACGTCGCGATGATTCGGCTTAACGAACCGGCTCCAGTAGATGCAGTTCCTGCAAAGCTTTTGGGGAAATCCGTTAAGTTAAATTCTAAATCCAAAATTCTAGTTGCGGGTTTCGGCAAAACGACTGACTACCGCGATGAGGACAGTGAGAAAAAGTTGATGCGGTTTGCATTGGTAAAGCCATATCAAGGTGCCGAATCAGATACGACTGTGGCACAAAGCTCTAGAAGTACTTACGATCTAAAAAAAGAGAATCTTTACTTTGATCAAACTCAAGGCCAAGGTGCATGCGCTGGCGACTCTGGCGGACCCTCGATGATCAAAGGTCAAGATGAAGCTTGGTCCGTGATTGGTGTGGCCTCATTTGTAACTCCGCTGAAAACATCTGACTTTGAGGACAAAAACACAACTTGTCATCAGGGAGTCGCTTACAGCTCCGTGGTTTATTATAAAAGTTGGATTAAGAAGACCTACGAAAGCATTAAGAACGAAAAAAGTCTTTTAGGTCTTAAGTGGGTTGAGTAAACATCGGCAGGTTGTAACCTACTCCTTGAGCTCATTGACTTGGGGCCTACTTAACACCTTGGGTGTTGCTTTGTCCTGGTAGTGACCCACGATTTGATTTTAATCCATACAAATAAGATTTTCGATAAAAATCATAAACCGCACAGGCCTTTTCAGGATAGCCTTTTTTAGAAAGATCATTGTAATCCATTTTAATTCCAGATTTTTCATAGATGCTAGAATATGTTTTTCCAGAGCAGTATTTGCCGACATCCACGTCCCCAATTTTTGGTGAGTCTGGGACGGCCAGTGACTGCATGCAAAGAAGAGCTAAAGAGTCTTTTGCATCAGGATCATCTTTTGAATCTTTGCTGAGCTTTTCCATTCTTCCTTCAAGATTTTCTGAAAAAATAGAGCCAAGAGCCGTGAGGTTTGATTTCGAAAGCTCTTTCGCTGATCTAGATTGTGTCTTCGCGGCTTCGAGTCCGATGTAGAATTTTATTAATTCACCCAGGCTATCATTCGAAGATAGCTGCATAAGGGCGGCCAAATTGTCATCAATTTGACCTAAGCTTATTTTTTGATCGATATCTTGATTTATAATTTCACTTAAGGCTTTGGGAACAGCAAACGTATCGCCTTGAGGAATAAGTTCCTTAGCTAAATCAGCAATTTTCTTTGCGGGATCAGCTGGCTGTCTGTGGCCATTTTGCGCAATTTGCTCAGCAGGCTCGTCAATCTTTTCGATGATCGTCAGTGCATTTAGTATTTGCGACCTGGTTTTCTCGATAAGATCTTTCTGGTTTTTCTTTTTTGCTATGCTATTCGTGTCTTTTAGAAGGTTATCAAGATAGGCGACGGCAGAGTTTAAAAACTCTCTGGCCGAGCGCCGATTTTGAGATTTAGAATCCACTTTTGAGAGAACTAAATTCGGATTGCTCTCATTCACTTGTGACAAATCAATGTTGACGTTTTGTGTAGCCTCGGCAACTAAGCTGTCGATTGTGAGGCCGACCTCAGTATTTATATCTGGTAGAGTTGGGTACTGACTTGCCACATATGTCGTGCAGCTAACGGTGCCATTGTCTTTTCTGACTCGATCTGCTCCCTTCGAGTATAAATATATATAAGGTCCACAGCTAGTATCTGAACTAAATAGGCTTAAAAAAGGTCCGCTTTGAGTGTTGGTTCCTGAGTTAGAATCATAGGTATTTTTGGGTTGCATTTTTAAAGCCATGTCATTGAGTGCTTTTCGTAATGCATCCGATTTGTTAGGACTCTGAGCGACAGTTCTTTTTGCGGTATTTAAAATGCCATCTAAATCAATCTTAGCCGAGCGCAAGTCGTTTTGCAGAGACAGTGCCGATTTTTTATCTGAAGCGCGCCCGGTTGTGCCGGCTGGAGCTCCTGAGTCAATTTGTGTGACCCAATCCATGTAGGACTGTACATCTTGGCCTATTATGCCAACGCCATCCAACCAGCTTGGATTTGTGGCCTTATTTTCGGTTTTATTTTTATTAAAGTTGATGACTGTCTCGACATCGCGAGCTTGGCAATAGGTATAGCCTAGGGCTTCAAAAGAGCAGCCAATAGCCTCACCAATTCGATTATTTGTGATTCCTCTGATTTTATTTCCTATGTTTCGCTCTCTGAAAAACGAAACAAAATTATCAATCATATTTCCTGTGGCTAGCATAAGGGAGCCGACCATTCCAGAGGCTAGCGTAGAGCTGAGGCCTAAAACCTGAGCGCCAATTTGAGCCGACAGGTTAGGATTTTTAGTTAGGCATTGATCGCTCTGTTTTAGCCTTGAGAAGAGAACATTTGAATACTTTTGAAAGTTATCAATTGTCTCTAGTCTTCTTTTCATTTTTTCTTGATTTGAAGTTTTTTGCGACTTTGCGATATTTACTTTTGTTGTCACAAGTTCTGTTTTTAAAGCAGTAATATAATCCGTATCAGGTGTTGCCGATTTAGATTCAGATTGAATTGCTAGGTCTAAGTCGTTTGCTTGCATTGACATGTATTCAAGATCATTGTCAGCGACTTTTTCTTTTAAAAGCTGCGGAATATTTAACGCCTCGATATCAGACAAAGCTCCCGATATCCCTTTGCATGTATTGTCATCACGGATATTTTCTATGACGTACTTCAACCCAGCCCCATCGTTGAATGCTTGGTTGTTTATCGGCCCTTTTCCTTTGCATCTGCTGCCAAATGCAAAAAACAAATCATTTGTAGGATCATATCCATCCGCAAATGAAGATTGTGAGTAGGCGAGAAAAGCGCATAGTATTTTTAATGATAACTTGCTCATTCTCATTGCGAATCCCCAGACCCGGCAGGCAGTCTAGAAGTCTGAGCTATTTTTATTTTAGTTAATAATTTTCTAGAATCAGAAAATGAAGTCGGAGACGAAACTCTGATTAAAACCAGATCATTTTTTGCATTCCAAAATATACTTTCAGAAATAAATTTTCCGTTTTGAGAAACATCTCTTGAGCATTGGTAGCTTCTGGCAGTGTTTTTCTGGCAACCGATGTCGTTTTCTTTTTTATCGTATGATTTTGTTTGCTTGCGACTTTTAGCCCAATATCTTTGAACACTAAACTTGTTCGCAATGGTTTGAGGACTATTGTGTACGATGAGAATCTGAGATTCACTCCGACCTGAAAGTTCCTTTAAGCGGAGTAGTTTTGAATTCAGCGAGGGCATTTCAACTTTTGTTGAAAGTTGAAATGGTATATTTACCGAGAATGTTCGTGAGATTTCAATATTGCTTAATTCTTGTGCAATTAGGCAGTGGGAGGAAATTAGAATAGAGAAAAGAACTGTGAGCTTCACACCTTTTTCTCGGCATATTTAAATCGAAAAAAGAGGTGCGTGATAAATTTCTAGACGGAGATTCTGTTTTTATTAAATTCAATCTGCAAAAAGTTAAGTGAATCCATATAAATCTCAAACCTTAGTCTAGCCTACTGGTCTCGAATTGCTCGGGCCAGAGTCGCGAGACCCTCCCACTGCCTCTTTTGAACTTTTTTAAAAGCCAATCGAATCCAAGAGAGGCTCAAGAAAAATCTGATGAGTGATCTTTCAAATTTATTCTTTGCATGCGCTAAGCACACGCGCTTACGGTTTCGCTGAAACAAATATGTCGTGTAAAAACTATTGCTATGGCAAGTCTTGCCGATGCCATGCAAAACTTTTGTTTGTGCATGGGCTCCAAGAAAGATTCCCAGTTTTTTAGCACGTAAGCTGAGATCAACGTCTTCCCAGTATGTCCCCAAAGTTTCATCAAAGCCTTTGCTGTCAGCAAAAATTTGCTTGTGCATCCAAAATGCAGTTCCCGGTATATAAAAAAGTTCTGAGTGCTCACGAAAATCTTCTGGATAATTTTTGAGGTGTCGCAAGTGTCCATTGAACAATGTCAGGGCTCCGCCGAGGGAGTCGACGCGGCCCACTTTGCGAGCCCAAATCAGGGGAGCAAAGAACCCGATTTGGTCGGGCGGAGAAGGCTCATTGAGAAGTTGGCAGTCATTGGTTAAAAACAAAACCCATGAGCTTCGCTCGAATCCGTGTGCAAGTCCTGCATTGGCGCCTCCAGAGTACCCCCTGTTGGTGTCTAAAATCAGGTGCTCGATATCTGGAAAATTATTTTGATGTTGGGTGACCCATTTTTTTTCGCTTCCGTTGTGAACCAAAATAAGCGAGCTTGCCTTGCAAAATGCTAAAGCCGATCTGACGCAGCGGTCAGTCAACTCGGGGTGATTGTAGCTTAAAATGACAAGGGTCATACAGATGCAGTATCAAAGGGCAGCATGAACAAGCAAACTTCTTTTGTAAAACCTCTGGTGATTATTCCTGCCGCTGGCTTTGGCCGCCGTGTGGGTGCGCCTAATTCCAAAGAGGTTCTGCAGTTGGATTACGGTCAGCCCTTGATTGAGAGAGCTTTCAGCGAGTGCGAGTCTCGTGATTGGCCGATGCACTTACTGACTCGCCCAGAAAAAACAGATCTGCTGGCTTACTGTCATCAAAGAAAGCTTTCGCACCTTGCGATTCAATCAGTCCAGCCCACAAGAGAGTGGCCAGAGACGGTTTTGCTTTCGGAGCCTTTTTGGCTGGAATGGAATCTTTTGTTTTTGCCGGATTTATTATTTCAGCCGTCAAATATTTTGGATCAAATTATGGCAGCAGCCACTGGCTCCGTTGATTTTATAGCTGCAGGTCAAGCAACCGATCGCCCTCAGATTTGGGGGTGCCTGCGCTCAGAAGCCAGCGGGTTTGCAATTTGTGAAAAACCTCAAGGCTTGGAAAGTTCCTGGGCTTGGGGTTTCTTGGCTTTCAGAAAAAAAATAGGCCGACAATTATTTGAATCACTTCTTGAGAGCGGCAGCGATCACAAATGGAAATCTTTTTCTTTCAGCAGTCAGATTTTTGAGCTGACGTCGATGAGTGATCCCACCCGTTGAGTGGGGGCAAAATTAGAATGCAAATCCGAATTTAACACCAAGTCTGCTGGCATCAAAAGCCTTTGAGTACTCAGCTCCGAGAGAGAACAGTAAAAGTTTTGCATTGACCCCTGCAATCAACTGAGTTGATGAGGCTTTGTTGTCTGAAGATTGGCTTGTTGTGAGAGTGGTATCAAAGATGGTGCCCGTTGTGCCTGTCACACCGAGCGAGTTCGAAGCGCTCAGCATACCGATACCAACATAGGGTTCAACAAACGGAAG
>CANCBY010000080.1 GCA_947374445.1 Pseudobdellovibrionaceae bacterium | reverse complement strand
TCAAGGTTGTCGATCAATTTTACCATTGAAGCTTTATCTATACTTAATTGAGAGCCCAAATCGACCTGGCTGGTGGGACCTAAGGACTCTAGCAGTTTGAGCATCCCTACTTGAGGAGCAATAACTCCATGTTTTTCAAGAGCTTGGTCCATGTCGGCACGCAATCGCATGGCGGCCTTGTAGAGGCAGTAACCAAAGTAGCCTTTGAGGATGGGATGAGCCTTGGCGTCTTGATAGACACTTTGTGTTTTAGCAGAAAATTTTTTCTTAATTGGTGCATCCATTTTCAATTGAATAGTACCACAAACAGTTTGCAATACAAACTAATTTGTGGTATCCTGGGCTCATAGCCCAATAATTCAAAATCATGTGCGTGTAGGAGTCTCTGTGCCGTTCAGATCAAATTTACTGATATCTGCTTTCTATTTGTTTGCAGGAGCAAACAGTTTTGCCGCTGCTGATTTGACGCTAGGTCAGGCTCTTCAAGAGGCTGGTGGGAGCTCGCTCACAATCCAAAAGGCCAAATCTGTTTATGAAGAAAATTCGTGGAAAAAAGTGGAGTCTTATGCGGGCTTTTTGCCAAGCTTAAATGCTTCGGCCTCCTACTTAACGATGCATCGTTATCTGCTCACAGACATCAACTTAGGCAGCGGAACAACTTCGATTCAGGCCATTGTTCCAACTTCTAATTTTTATTTGACAGCGACTCTTCCAATATTTGATGGTTTTTCTAGTACTAATCGTTACCTTTCTGCCCGTTATTTTGAGAGCTCAGCGCAAAAGGATTTTGATTGGACTCGGTTTCAAGTCGAAAGAGAAGTCACTCTCCAATATTATAAGGCCTTGGGTGCACGCACCTTAAAAGACGTGGCCGAGCAAAATCTCAAAACGCTTGAAGATCATTTGCAAGACGTAAATTTATTTAAAAAGGCAGGCGTTTCAACGAACTACGATGTTCTTCGTGTCGAGGTTCAAGTGAGCGAAGCCAAATCTGAGTTGATGAACAGCGCGGACAATGTCGAGATTTCAAGAAACAAATTGGGGGAAATCTTAGGACACGAAACCGAGGCTCGTGAGCTCAAAGGCGATTTGCCGTTTTTGAGTCCTGAGCTTGTAAAGGGGCTTGAGTTAAAAACCGTGGCAGAACGAAAAGATCTTCAAGCGGCCCAAGACCGATTGATGGCTTACGGAAAAATGGAATCAGGGGCTGCGAGCTATTTGGTTCCGCGTATTAATCTCGTGGGCCAATATCAATATTACAACAATATTACAGATGGTTTTCAGGACCGAGATAAGTACCGTGAAGCTTATCAAGTTGGAGTCAATCTAACTTGGAATCTCTTCGATGGCATGACTTCAATTGCGAAATCAAAGCAAAGTGTTGAGCAACGAGTGCAAGTCGAAAAAGTCACCCAAATGGCTTTGATTAAAGCCAAGCAAGATCTTGAGTACTGGAGCCGAAAATATGTTTACTTTTGCTCTGTGTCTCGATCGCGAGTGAATGATGTGGCAAAGGCCAGCGAGAGTGTTCGGCTGGCTAAAGAAGGCCGCAAAGTCGGAGCGAGAACAAATACAGATCTTTTAGATGCAGAGGCAGAGTTGTTTAGAGCCAAAGCAGGTCTTGTGAACGCGCAAATTGGCGCTGTCGAAGCGCTAGTGAATTTGGAATTGGCAACGGGGCAGAGTCTCCACCGGTTCAACTAATTCAACTAGGGTTTTAACTAAAAATATTAAAAATTAAGTCAGAAAGGTTTTACTTATGAATACGACAGCAGCTGTTCCGGCAGCAGGAAATAAAAAGAAGAAAATTATTGGTGCCCTTGGTTGCGTAGCAGCTCTGCTAATCGGCTACTTTGCATACGAGTCGTTTGTGTATGTGACAACAGACAACGCTCAAATTGAAGCTCACTCGGTGATGTTGGCCTCTAAAGTTTCAGGATTTGTTATTGAAGTGAAAGCCAAAGAAGGAGCCAAAGTAAAAAAAGGCGACATCTTGGTCGAGATTGATAAGCGAGATTATCAAAACACTGTTCAGCAAATGAAGAGTGAGCTGACTTCATTGCAGGCACGTCGCGCTGACACTGAGAAGAATTACCATCGCATTCAAGAGCTCTTCTCAAAAGGTGCAGTCTCTCAGCAGCAGTATGATGCGACAACAGCAAGCTACTCTGATATTAAAGCTAAGTTTGAAGCTGTTTCGGCACAGGTTTCTCAAGCAGAACTCAATCTTGAAAACACTATTATCAAAGCGCCATCAGATGGCTTCGTTGCTAAGCGATCTGTTGAAGATGGCCAGTTGGCAAGCCCTGGAGTTCCGTTAATTGGTTTTGTTGGGGCTGAAGAGCGCTGGGTGACTGCGAACTTCAAAGAAACTGAAATTGATGTGATCAAAATTGGAGCTCGGGTTGAAATTGAAGTAGACGCAGTGACGTCCAAACAGTTTCATGGCACTGTTGAAAGTATCAGCTCAGCTACAGGAGCAACTTTCACGTTGCTTCCGCCAGACAATGCGACTGGCAACTTCACAAAGGTTGTTCAGCGTGTGCCAGTCAAAATTAAACTTGAGGCCTTGAGTGCCGACGACATTGATCTTTTGCGCGCCGGTCTTTCAGCCAACGTTAAAGTTCACAAGCACTAGGATTTTATGAGCAAATCGGGATTAATTATCTTTGTCGCAGTTATGGCCTCATTGCTTGAGATCATTGATACATCTATTGTCAATGTGGCTCTTCCGACAATGATGGGAAACCTCGGCGCCACGCTTGAAGACATCAGTATGATTATCACAGGCTATGCGATTGCTAACGCAATTGTATTGCCGGTCTCCGCTTGGCTCAGCGAAAAAATTGGGCGACGTAGATATTATCTCGGTTGTATTTTAGCATTCACTGCAGCTTCAGTGGCATGCGGCTTAGCTCCGAATCTCATGACATTGACAGTGTTTCGAATCGTTCAAGGTTTGATGGGCGGAGCTTTGCTTCCAACCTCACAAGCTTTGATTTATGAGCAATTTCCAAAAGAGAAGGCTGGTATTGCAGGAGCGATCTTTGGGATGAGTGTCATGATTGGTCCAACACTGGGACCAGTGATGGGTGGCTATTTGACCGATAATTATGGATGGCGCTCAATTTTTAACGTGAATTTGCCATTGGGTTTGCTGACATTTTTTGTCGGAATGGCAGTTATATTTGACCGTGAAAAATCAGCTCAAGAGCAGGCTCAGGCCAAGGGTTTTGATGCCATTGGATTGGGGCTTCTAGTTTTAGGGATTGGTTGCTTGCAGTTCGTTTTAGAGCGAGGCGAATCTAACGATTGGTTTGCGTCTAATTGGATTATTTTGAATGCGCTAATATCAGCTATCTGCTTGCCGGCCTTTATATGGTGGGAGCTGAAAGTTAAAAATCCGATCATCAATGTTCGTTTATTCACTGAGCGAATTGTTATCAGTGGTGTTGGCTTGATGATCTCTTTGGGATTTTTTCTTTATGCAGTTGTGTTTTTGCTCCCGATCTTTTTGGGGAGGGTGTTTCACTACACGGCGACTCAGACCGGAGCCTTTTTTATTCCGGGTTCATTGCTCACAGCTTTTATGATGCCCTTCATTGGAAAGGCGATGGCTGCTGGCCGAAATCCTAAAGTACTCATTTTCATCGGACTTGTTTCGATTGAAGCCTGTTGCTACTTGATGACTTTGTTTTCTCCGTTGAGTTCAAAGAATGAAATTCTGGTTATGCTTTTTGTTCGCGGTATAGCTATGGCCTTTCTGTTTGTGCCGATCAATTCGAGCATCCTCAGTCAGTTCTCGGGAGCTAACTTGGGGCAAGTGTCGGGGCTTTTAAATCTGTTCCGACAAATTGGTGGAAGTATGGGTATCGCCATGGTTGCCACCTTGTTGTCTAAAAATAGCCATCAGAACTATCTTGATTTAAGCACTAAGATTTCACTCTTGAATGCGAACTCTCAATCAGCTTATTACCAGATGAGCAATGGGATGAAGGCCAAGATGTCTGACGTTATTGGAATGGCGAACTCTTCAGATGTGGCGATTAAGACCTTGTATTTTAAAGTTCAGAATCAGGTCTTTATGTTGAGCTTCAACCAACTGATTTGGATCATCATGGCGATCTTTTCGCTCTCGTTTATACCACTATATACTTTGCGCCTGAAAGTGAAACCTAAGGGGCCAATAGACGCCCATTAAATACCACTAAGAGGTGTGGCGTCTATTGAGATAAGCTATAGCGATAAAGCTGTGAAGATAAAGTTATAAAGATAGGGTGACGAGGATGTCATCACCTTGAGTTTTTGAAGATTCAATCTGCTCAGCGCTTGAATCCATAGTGTGATTTGGACCTAATGACCAAATATAAAGTTTTGTTTTTGTTTTTTTGTATGAAAACGGAAATCCCCAAGGGTCTCTCGCCGTTTGTCCCTCTTCAACGACTTGAAGTTTGAAGTCGGTGGCTTCTGCAGCAGGATTCAATTGTCCGTTCACTGAAGCGAGACCTCGAGATTGAGTCGGTTCAGTTTCTGTCGTAAATACTTTTTTGATAAATTGAGTTTCTATAAGGTGCCGGCCGATGAGTTTTGCTCTCTCAGTGGCTTTTTCTTGCATCGTCTGATTGCTCTCTGAGCTTGATTCTGTGTTTTGCGTTTTTTGAGCGATAACAAATCCCCAGGCAACAAGAGCTGTGAAACCAAGTGAGATCCAGAAAAACTGATTTTTATAAAATTGAGTCATTGATGTCCTCTTTTGTGGGCTTGGCAAGCTAAGGGTTGCACTGATAATTAATTGTAATTGTTGTGCCCTCAGCAAGTGCGGGGCTGAAGCTCATCACAGGTCCTTGTAAAGAAGCAGTCGTTCCTGAGGGGAGTCCTACGACCAACTGTGAAACGGGAGTGCAATCTAAAGTCACACTTGAAACGGTTTTGCGAACAATTCCACTGAATACATTTAAGTTTGGAGTAAAGTCTGTGTCGCAAATACTGCCAATTGTGCCTCCGGTTTTGGTGGCGAGATCCATGTACATTTTGCCGATAAAGCTTGGAGTGCCCTCAGCGTCTTGCTTGGCTTCGCAGGTGGGCTCGGTGACGACAATTGAATTCACACGAAATTTTTTGGGATTGGCAGTCGTGCCTAACTGACTTTGCACTGTTGAAATCAAAGTGTCTGGCATATTTTCGTTTGTGAGAGGTTGGTACTGAGCCGAACTCAAGTTGTAAATTCCGCCAACGCTGCGTTCGTCTTCATCCGAGATAATAATCGTCGCAAGAGTCGAGTTGGGGCGGTGACATGAGAACTGAGCGTTTTTTGTGACATTCAAGTAGGTCGCTTTGATTGCTTGCTCATCGTTGCTGAAGCCAGATCCGATATCGTAGATTGTTTGTTGTACAACGGAATTGAGGCTTGAGCCGATGTTAGAATTCAGAATATGGCTTGATGTTCCTGACCAGATCAGTGGCGCTCCAGCATAATATGAAACATCCGTAGTGGTAACGCACATTTGCCAGTCTAAGTTGGCTTGCGCTAACGAGTTGATAAACCCTGCAAGGCGTCCGCCCAAGCGCCCATTGTCAGCTGCCATCGATGAAGAGTCGTCGATGATCAAAAGAATATCTACTTGGGTCATATTTTTTTGAACAGTGACTGCTTTTGTTTTGCTAACAAGAGGCGTGGCAGTTGGTGCTGGCGTGGACGAAGGCATTACAGTTGCTGTTGGCATCACGGTAGCGGTAGGCACTGGTGTTGCCGTCGCGGTAACCGAAGGAGTGGGTGTTGGTGTGCTTTCTGGAGTGAGGGTGGGTGTTGCCTCGGGAGTGGACTGCGGAGTAACAGCTGTCATCCCGCCTGCACTAAATTTAACTTTGTTGCAAGAGGTTGTAACTAAAGCCGAAAGCGCCAATAAAAATGAGATTTGAATAATTTTTTTCATCTGTTTCAGTCTATCAAATCTCGGGCAGTGAGTGATGAATCAGCTTTTTGCAAGACACAAATCTGGCCATTGGGCCTGCTTGTAGAGACGCGTGGGTCCTGACTTTACGCTATAGCAGCGGAGACTATTGGAAATCAGGTCTAAATGCTGAGATGATAAGTACTGAATCATTGATCATCTCAGCAAGGCCTGAGTCATTTGAGTTTTAGTCAAGGAGTGCAAGCATGAAGCTTTGGAAATATTTTTTAAACTTGTCGGTCTGCTTTTCTGTCGCATTTGCTCCAAGTTTATCGCTAGCAGCTGTAAATTCACAAAACGAGCAAACAAAAGTGATCCGAGATTCATTTAAAAAAATGGACTACAAGGCCGGTGCAGACATTGGTCCTTGGCTGAGCAAAAACTCAAACAACATCCATTACAAAATGCGAACGATGTTAGATCGCCTTCACAAGTCTAATCCGAACATAACTTTACCTCATGTAGAATTTTCTGATTACGAGCTCAATGGTAAGAGCTTCACAAAAATGATTTTTAAGTTTGATAAGAAACAAGAAGTTATAGATATCCATCAAGTAGGCGAAAAGATTGTATTCAGTGTCGGCGGTAGTGATTTTACTTACGAAGATATTTACTATGACGGAGTTTTAACAGCAGGAGATTTAAATCCGATGTTAACTCTTGAGCAGCTCGAAAAAGCAAACAGCGTCAATAAACAAGCCGCTGCAAACTATCAGACCAAAATGCGCGACTTGATCAACGCTCTTGCGAGCTACTCGGAGCAGGCTCAACCCGAAGTCTCTAAACAGTTTTCATATGTAGATTTTGTTTTGAGCACAGCCTACGCCACGGAGTCTGACCGCACTTGTGTTATTGCTGGAAATTTCAGTGAAATCTCTAAAAAAGGATATTGTGGCGGTGAGGACGTAAATAAAAAAAATCTGTATTGTGATGGTCCTAAAAAGTCATTTAAGTGCAATCCTTTGGTTTACGGATTTCAAGACGACAATAAGCCAGTGTGTGTTCCGTTCAACCCTCAAGGGATCCCATCGATCTATGTAAGCCAGGGTTGCAACGAAAAGTTTAAATTGAATGACGAAGCCTCAAGAGAAAAATTTGTTCAAAGTATTCTTCGCAATAAAGATAAAATGGACGTCAATGAGGAGGGTGATTTTTATAAAAATTTACGCAGCCATATCACCCAAGCCACTCAAAAATGTGGAATCAGCGAAACCGTCCTTAATGATCATATCAAAAATGGAAAAACTCAGGACTTTAACGAGGATGATTTTTTGAAGGGTTTTCCTGAGCATAAGGCAAAAAAGAAAGACGGCGGTACTTTTGACTACAATCAAGGGCATCGAACGGCCTGTAAATTTTTAATGAACCGACTTCTGCTAGCAAAACAAGCAGCAGATTGCTCGCAAGAAAGAGCATTGGCATCAGAAAGTCCTAGCAAGGACGAAAAGGCTAAGCAGGGTAAAGAGTGCAGTGTAGTGACAGTCGATGTTGTTGGACAGAAAGTAACTAACAACGATGATCCCAAAAAATGTATTGAGTTAGAAAAACAAGCACAACAAGTCAGTGCTGATCTTGCGGATGGTAAAATTTTACTCAATGACCCGCGCGTTCAAGAGATTACAGAAAAGCATAGCACCTATGTATGTGCGTTTGCCTGGGCTCCTGTTGCGCCTGAAGCTAAAGTTGCAGCGGTCGCAAAAAAGCCTGTCGAGAAAAAAGATACAAATGCTTGTACAGAAACGACAACTAGAAAATGGGTCTGTGCCATTGGAGCTTTTGCCCTGCTTGCGTGGCTTATGAGTCGAGGCCAAGGCGGATCTAGAGTTGCAACTGCAATTACGCCAGTTGTGCCAGTTACTCCGACTTTGCCGCCGATGACCGTTGGTAAAGGTGGCGAGACTCAAAGCTCGACCTCGCCAAACAACCGACCGGCAGCTGCAAAAGGCACTAATTAACTTTATTTGCAGGTCATTCCTGAAGCTGTCAGGTTTTTAGAGAACTTTTGGCTGACAGTTTCGCAGTAGCTCATTCCTGAGTTGGCTGAAGCCACAGATTTAGTGTCACCTTTTTTGGTGTAAACAACTTCACAACCTTTTTCTTTGGCTTTGACTTCTACAGTTCTGACATCCGAACCTTTGGTGCAAGTCAAAGTGCCAGCGGCGCTAGCAGCAGGTGTTGTAGCTTCTGCAGCAGACCCAGTTTTAGCAGCAGCTTTTTCTTTTTTGGCTTTCTTATTAACAACTTTTTCAGTTGGCGCAGGGGTAGCAGCTGCAGTTGTAGGAGCAGTTACTGCCGGGGTTGCTGGCTTAGCAGTGTCTTCAGCTTTAGGTTTTGAAGAGCAGGCTGCAGTTGACAATGCGATGGCAAAAGAAAGGGCGATGAGTGATTTCATAATTTCTCCTATGATTTGATGATTTGATTTCTCAAAGATGTTAGCTGCCATCGGTTTAAAGCTCTACGAGTGCAGAGTCAATAAATAGCCTTTAGAATCAAACGCTAAAGCGGGTTTTGGGGAGCTTCGACGTGAACCTGGGTTTCAGCCGATAGGATTCGTTTGAGCAGCTGAATGCGGTCGTAGATGGGGTACCAATCAAATAGAAGAAGCTCAAGAGGCTTCCACATAGAGACCCAGCCAAAAATCACGATCCCTTCGCGGAAAGTGGTACTAAAAATCTCATTGGGAATATGCTTAGTGAATTGAGAAAGCCCCAGACAGATAGCTAAAACCAGCATTCCCACGGTCAAAAATAGCCGTGCCATTCGCAGCATTTTTGAGAACTGACTTTTTTTCAATTCGATCTGATATTGAAAGTAGTTCTCAATGGCTTCAATAATTGCTTCGGATTTAATATCGGGCTGTGATTTTGAAATAATAATTTCAATCAGCAGTGGTGCTCTATTAGGGACTTCATCGGCACACGAAATCAGATAATCAGTGAAGTCGTCGTCTAAGTCTCGATCGCGAAACGGCGCTGGGTCTCGCGAGTCAAACAGCTGCAGTGGAGAATTGACTCGAATTTGGATGGTCTCTTTGCCGTTGACGATTTGATAGCGCTGTGACGCCGACTTGTACATGAGAGTCCTTTGGGTGTCTTCTATAAGGATGACTGAGCTTTGAAGACATAGCAATTCGCCCTAGGTCTCTATTTTGTTTTTGTATTGTTTATGTGTTTGCCTTTGTGGCATCAGCTTAGACCTTTGTAGGTACTAATCCATGTGTCAACCAGACTCGCCTTCAAAAAACGAGTTTGTTTGCAGTCCGTCTATGTATGTTCTGCTACAATCAGAAGAGAGGTAATTTTAGTTTGGAGATATAGATGACTGCAAAAGAGTTTGTTGGCTACTACGAGTATTTAACTCCTGTACTTAAAAGTTTGATCTTTCACTACGAAGAAAGTGTGAACGCCGAAACTTTTGCGCAGTTTATAGAAGATATTGAAGTGCTTCTCAATGAAAGCCGAAAATTTTTAGCAGAAGCCAATCCCGGAGCTTCTCGAGCTCACGTGCTTCACGCGCTGATCGAGCGCGAAGTACAAAAGGCCGAATCCATTCCTACGAGTTGCAAAAAGGGATGCTCTGCCTGCTGCCATCTTGAAGTTGAAATCACTCCCGATGAAGCATCTCTTTTGGCTGACATCATTGAACGCGGTCATCCGGTAGATCTCGAGCGGCTTGAACATCAGTCACAAAAAAAACGCCAAGATGCCTCATGGCTTTTGGGCGTGACGGCTATGAATCGTTGTGTGTTTTTGGGAGATCAGGGCGCCTGCTCAATTTATGAGGACCGGCCGTCGATTTGTCGCAAGCACTCTGTTGTCAGCCCGGCTGAGCACTGCATGGCAGCTAATCAGGCTCCGGTTGTGCGCAATGTGCCTCTGGCGGAGATCGTGCTGAGCTCGGCCATTGATATTGCTGAAGGCCGAGTTGGATCTATATCGTCAATGGTAATCAAAGAGCTGAGAGAGCGCCGCTTAGCGCAGTCTCAGCTCTTGAGCCTGGCTTCTGAGTAGGCAGTTCTTCGGGTAAAATCTAAAAATATTGATCTTTTTTTCGAAATGGTCTTTATAATCAAAT
>CANCBY010000079.1 GCA_947374445.1 Pseudobdellovibrionaceae bacterium | reverse complement strand
TGCCATGAGCTGAAGGTTCACTCCGGCAGCATCAGCTTTCAGATTGCTATTTTGAGCTTCAAGGGCTTCAACTTTTGCCTCTGCTTGAGCTACGTCATTTTTTAGCTTTTGGACTTCCATTTTTCCATCATAAAGTGCTTTTGTGAGCGAAACTTTTGTAGAGCGAAGTCTGTCTTGAGTATCAGACAATTTCTTTTGAGCTGCGGTGTATTCGCTTTTTTGTTGATCAGCTTGAGTGAGTTGATGTTCTGCGCTTTGGCGGAATGAAGCGAGCTCTTGCTCAGCGGTTGCAAGCTCAGTGGTAAGACCATCTAAACCAGCGCGAGAGTTAAGCATCTCGTTATTGGCTCGATCTTGTCTTACTTTATACGATTGAATTTGAAACTTTTTGGCAGCGATCTCTTTTTCTAGCTCTGCTTTTTTTTCTTCGTCTGCTTTTTGAGCTTTTGCAGCCTTTTTTTCAAGCTCTTCAGTTCTTTTCAACTCATTGACTTCATCTTGGTAGGCATTGACGTAGGCTGTTTCAATTGTAATTGGCTCTGCAGGAGCTGAGTTTTGCTTCGGAGAAGTTTTTACATTTGTACCAGCAGTTGCTCCTGGCACATCAGAAGTAGGCAGCTCTGGTTGAGACTGAACCTGTTTTGCAGGAAGCTCTTTTGGCATCTTTGTTTCAGCTGATGCTGAGAGAGTTAGAGAGCCTGCCGTCATTGCCACCACTAAATGTTTAAATGTTCTCATGTTAGAACTTCCTTTATTTAATGTCTTCTTATCGGGCATCGTTTTAATTTCTAAAGCCGAAGAATCAGGTATGATCGAGTTTCGCTCATTTTGAGACATTTGTGATTAAAGAACTGGTCCTTTGCCGAGGTACCGTCAGTTATTGTCTGCAACTATTTAGGGGCACCAGAGATCTCTGTCAAAGATCCAGAAATTGAAATTGGTAACATCTTGGGTAGGAAAGGAAGGTCAATCAAAGTAAATTGTATGTGTGAAAGCAATTAAGTATTTTTATCTTTTTATAGTCTTGATTATTTTAAGTATCGAGCTCTTAGACCTCCCGAAGGTTTATACCATGGTGTCGTTGCTGGTGATGTCAGCCTTCTTTTTCTTTATTCTGCGTTCATTTGAACAAAAAATAAAAATCAGTTTAGAGAGTTTTAGGCGGGCTTCAGCAAAAGTCAGTCGTGCCAGCTTTAGACTGACCGATACGAGCCGAAAGCTAATGACAAAAAATGAGACAGTTCATCAAATTTTTGGAGAATCTCTTTTAGCGATTGAGAGCATTGCTAAGACTGCTAAAGATAATCTTATTTTAGTCGGACAAAATCAGAAACAGAATGAAATAAGCCGTTCTGTCGCCAACGAAGGACGCTCAACTCTTGGAACCGTGATATCTGAAATCAAGCAGTTGGCAGCCTATTCAAATAAGATCAAAGAAGTTACGAGTCTCATTGATGAAATTTCGCTCAAGACCAACATTCTATCTCTCAATGCCGCTGTAGAAGCAGCTCGGGCCGGAGAGCAAGGGCGAGGATTCTCCGTTGTAGCCGAGGCTGTTCGCGAGCTGGCGGGTCAGTCGATTGAGGCCACCAAGACAATAAATTCAGTGATTGAGTCTGTTGTCGAGAGGGCTGCAATTGGCGCAAAATATGCTGATCAAAGCGGTGAAAAAATCCAACAGATATTGGGACATATCGAGAGCTCTGCAGAAATGAGTCAAAAAGTTAAGTCTGACACTGAATCGCAAAACGAACGTATTTCTGAGGCGAGCCTTGCTTTGAGATCTATTCAGTCGCAAGCAAATGAAAATACAGAGCTCTCAACCAAATCAATGAACGTAGCAACAGATCTATCCATGCAGGCAGCATCGCTTGAGGCGGTCATTTCAGATTTGTCGGCAGTTTTTCAAGTAGAAGGAAATTCAGAAAAAATTGAAAACTCGTTGAATTTTGCAAGGGGTTTGGCTGATACGGTGGCAAGGAAGATAGAAAAATCATTGAAGCAAGGGGATGTAAGGCTAGAAGATATTTTGGATTTTTCGTACGTTGAAATTAAGGGTGATAAAATATCGAGTCTTAGTAATATTTTCGACGTGAGCCACGTTCCTGAGACTGGCTTTGAGCCAAAAAAATTTCGCACAAAGTATGATTGTCTTTTTGAATCAGAGATTCAGGCGGCTTGCGATGAGGTTTTTAAGTTGGGACCAGATTATCTTTTTGCTTTGCCTGTGGATATTAATGCCTATGCTCCTATGCATAACAAAAAGTTTTGCAAGCCTTGGACAGGTATTCCTGAGAAAGACCTTGTTGGAAATAGAGTTAAAAGATTTTTTTACGATAATCTCACCTTTCTCAAGTCCACTCGAGTGGGATTAGGACCTGCCACTGCTAAACTACCGCAAGTGATATCCAGCCGAAGTGTTTTGCAAAATAATGGGTGTGATTTAGTTCAGACTAAATCAAGCAAAGGTGCTTATCTGGTTCAGACGTATTTAAGAGATACCGGAGAGGTTGCAACAAACCTTAGCGTGCCGATATTTATTCAAGGACACCGCTTTGGTGCTATCGTTGTGTGTTGGTTAGACGCCGAGGGTTGAAAAGAAGAGGCTGAAAATAGATTTGAGACTATCTGTCTGAATCTGAATTTCAAAACTGGAAAATTTGTCTCATGCTTGCCCTCAGGTCGTTCAGGCGGCTCCAGACTTGGCTCTAAAGTTGCTATTCTTTAATTACAACTAAATGTAACAAGGGAGAAGCACGATGTCAGCCTGTGTAGTTTGGATCGATTCAGAACATGCGAAAATTTTTAAATTAAACGTGTCAGGAGTTGAAAAAAAGACGCTTCATTTAAATGAAGCCACGGTTAAAGGAGCTCATCACGACAATCATAAAAAAAACGCAGAAGAAAAATTTTTTCACGATGTTGCGAATGAAATTGGTGCGGTAGAGGAGCTTTTGATTTTTGGCTCGGGTCTCGCAAAAAATCATTTTAAAACTCATCTTGAAAAGCATCATCACGACAGTCTGAGCAAGCATTTGGTAGGTGTCGAGCCTTTGGACCACTTGACGGACAATCAAATTCTTGAAGCGGGCCGTAAATATTTTAAAAAGTTTAATACCTATAACATTACGCTTTAGGGTTTCGACCTTGTTCTCTTTTGGTTTCCAAAGGGATGATGTTTCTCCATTGTTCGAGCCAGCTGATCGACTCCTAAGTGAGTGTATTTTTCAGTGGCTCGTAAACTCTCGTGACCCAAAAGTTCTTGAAGCGTGCGAAGGTTTGCACCGCTCGAGAGCAAATGTGTTGCGAAGCTGTGCCTTAAGGCATGCGGATGAAGGGGCTTGAGCAAGCCAGCTTTAGCGCCGCGAGTGCGAATCATTTCATAGGCTGTGCGTGTATTTAACTGCTCTTGCCCCCATATAAATTCACTTTTTCCTGAAGTTTTTATGAGCGCTTTCAAGCGCTGATTGATTCCCGCAGGCAGAATGACGACTCTTTCTTTTGCTCCCTTTCCTTTGATTCTAAGAGAGCGGCTATCAGGCGAGTATTCAGACCACTTCAGCGAGCAGGCTTCGCTGATCCGAAGCCCCCCTCCGTACAGCAGCAAAAATAGTGTTTTTTCGCGAGCCTCTTGAGCTTCATTAGCGGAGTCTTCAAAGGTCCCAAGCACGGCCATGACTTCGTCGACCGAGATAAAATGAGGGATTCGTTTAGGGACCTGGGGGGCTTGAACCAAAAGCCCTAGGTTTTTAGGCGTGATTTTTTCGGCGTAGAGATAAGCAAAAAAGCTCTTCAGGGTGGCTGCTTTGCGGTTGCGCGAGGCCGGCGATAAGGGGGCCCAGCGCATCTGGGCCTTACGGGTGAGGCCTAAAAGCAGGCTTTGATAGCCAGTGGCCGTGATCGTGTCATTTTTACAGGGTCCCAGGGCCTGCTCCAGATCCTTGAGGTAGGCCTTGATGGTGAGGGGCGAGGATGATTTTATAATCTCCATGTATTTCAGATAGTTATCGATTGCCTTGTATAAAGTCATGACAGGTCATTTCTGCAAAATGGAGGGGCGGGCGCTGGTGACTCCTCCAAAACCAGGTCATTTTTTCTAACGCTTTGCAAAATTTCTCTTGTGTAAATTGCACCTTTTACATATATTGACCGCACTTGCTGCGCTGTATCAAAATGAGATGAGGCTCTAACGAACCAAATCTCTTTCTGAACGTGATCGAGATACAGCGGGCAGGCATGAATTTGATTTAACAAATTAGGACCCCATAAACTTTCGAAAGGTGGAACGTATGTCTGAAGGTTTGAACTCTCCCATTTTACCTGCGCCCCAAAACTCTAAACAAGTCATGTGGCAAACCCCCGTACAGAAAATTGTCGAGCAAAAAGTCATTGTCTACAAGTCCGAGACTATGAATCTATTGATGAAAATGATCGACCGTGTGGCCGCTTCTAACGCCAACATCTTGGTTCTTGGTGAATCTGGAGTGGGCAAAGAGCTTATCGCTCATGCCATTCACGACCGTTCTGGACGAAAGAACAGACCTTTCGTTGCAATCAACTGCGGCGCCCTTCGCGAGACCCTTCTTGAGAGCGAACTTTTCGGTCACGAAAAAGGCTCTTTCACAGGTGCTTACACTCGAAAAATCGGTTTAGCTGAAGCAGCCAATGGCGGGACACTGTTTCTCGATGAGATTGGTGAGCTTTCGCCCGGTATTCAAGCCAAGCTCTTGCGCTTTCTTCAAGAGGGCGAGATCTATCGCGTTGGTGGTAAAGATCCAATCAAAGTCGATATTCGTTTGGTGTCGGCTACCAACCGCGATTTAGCTCGCGAAGTTACCACCGGCAACTTCCGTGAAGATCTTTTCTATCGCATCAACACTATCGTTGCTGATGTTCCACCTTTGCGCCGACGCAAAGAAGACATTCCAGCTCTGATCAATCACTTCTTAAACTCAGGCAACCACACTTATCTTAACCGTGGACGTCAGATGGATGAAGAAGCCATGAAGATGATGGTCGGCTATGACTGGCCAGGAAACATCCGAGAATTGCAAAACGTTTGCGAACGCCTGCAAATTCTTTGTGAAGGTCATATTATTATGGTTGGCGATATCCCTGAGAATATTGCAACCCCTGAAATCAAAGACGACACGGGCGAGTATGATCCAGGAGTGCCTTTGGCTGAGCTTGAAAAACGTTACATCTTAAAGGCGTTAAGCCACTTTGATGGAAACAAAACTCAAGCGGCTCATGCTTTAGGTATTACGATCAAGACACTTTACAACAAACTTCATGAATACGGCGAGTTCGAAAAATTTGCTGTACACACTAAGCCTATGAAATGAGGAGTCTCATGAAGAACCTAACTTGCAAAGCTGCGCTGACATCTTGTTTGTTGATTTTGTCGGCGCAAGTTTTTGCTAAAGCTCCGGTTTATCAGTGTGCTGTTGATTCAGAGGTGATTGATTTAACTTTGAATCAGCGGGGCACAACAAAAACTGGCGAACGAGTGTCTATTGGACGGTTTCAGATCAAACAAATTGGTGATGCTGAAATGGCTCATGCGATGAGTGTCCGCTTAGCTCTGGTCGAAAAGGGTGAAGTAAGTCAGTTATTTTTGTATGTTAACTCTTACAAGAGTCAGCAGAAAAAACAGACGCTTGGAAAAGACTTAAGCGATCTTATTCAGGTTCAAGTCCCGATGAAAAATCAAACCCGACAAATGGTTTCGATTCAATGTCAGAGTTTAGAAAAAGCTCAAATAGACGCTGAAATTATTGAAGGTAAAATTGATGCTATCGCAGGGCAGAACTAAATTAGAATTTTTAATAACTAGTTATACAAATAAAAAAGGCAGCTCGAAAGCTGCCTTTTTTATTTAATTTAAATCTAAGTAAAAAATCAGAAGTAACCTTCGTCGCCGTCGTCAGCTTCGTCTTCTTCTGAATCTTCGTCATCCTCTTCTAGTTTTTCAAAAGGATTTTCTTCTTTTTCTTCAGCGTCTTCCCAGCCTTCAGCATTAGTGCCTTCGGCACCTTCTGCTTCAACGTCTGTCACGGCAGCGCCTTCATCACCAAACTCATCAAGCTCTTCCATCAAAGGATCATGCTCAAGAATTTCAACGGCAGCTGCGCCGGCAGAAATAGAAGCCAATGCTTTCATTTTGTTTGATTTTTTAATCGCCGCTTTTTTAGCTTTTGGAGCTGCTTTTTTAGACGGAGCTTTTTTCGCCGCAACCTTTTTAGGTGCCGCTTTTTTTGTTACTTTTTTAGCGGCTTTTTTAGGAGCTGCTTTTTTAGCTGATTTCTTTACAGCTTTTTTAGCCGTACTTTTAACTGCTTTTTTTGTTATTTTTTTTGCTTTAGCCGCCGGTTTTTTGGCTGCCTTTTTAACTGGTTTTTTAGCTGATTTCTTTGCCATAATTCCCCCAAGGTTTCTATCAAGACGTCTCAGCGTATCGAATACACCTAGGGGAAGTAAATAGATTTCTAAATAGTAAAAATCAAATTAAGACCAAGTTAACATCAAGCTAAAATCGAGCTAAAGTTTGTCTCAAAATTCTACAGCTTGATATGGTCATCAATGAAGCGAGCCAACTCATCCGAGAGCTTCGATGCGACATAAACTCCGCTATGAAAGTTTAATTTTGCAGCAATAAGCGCTACATAGCCTAAGACATCGGTCTTGGCTTCGTTTCTGATCTCAAAGGGCCCTAAAGGCAGACAAATTGGCAACCCTTGGCAGTTAAGGAATGAGTCAAAATCCGGAGTTTCAAAAAATGCTGCGACAGCGCTAGCACCTAAGTAGAGGTGCATCACATAGCCATTGCGAACCGTCATAGAAAACTTAGAGCCTTCTCCCGCTGGAAATGCAGGCAAAATGTCCCCATTTGGGAGCAGGTTGTTAAAGTTCGGATCATTGAGAGTGCCGCCTCTCACGATATATTTAAGAGGAACACTTATCGTTAGTTTGTTGTTGTAGGGCATGATTTTAGCCCCAGGAAGATCCGGAAACTCCATCGTGATGATAGGTCCCAAAAACGGTAAAACTTCTGCCGGGATTGGCAAAATCAGAAGCATTGCTTCGTTCGCATGATCTATTTCAAGTGTCAGTTGATCTTGTCCAGCCACTGAGCCACCGCTGACAGGTCGTCCTTTATAGACAAGTCCAGGTAATGTGTCAGCCTGTTGACCGCCGCTGCCGCCAGCCGAGCCGCCGGGAGTTGTAAGTCCTGCGTTTCCAGAAGTGCTTGAGCTATTGCTGCTGCTTTGAAAGCCTTTTCCACAAGCCATAAGTGAGAGGGCAGCGCTTATAATTACAATTTTGTTAAAACCCTTCATGAGTCCTCCTGTCAAAACTTCAGAGCTTTTAATAAATGCCGCGAGAAGTTTTTATTAATACTTATGACTAGTTTATCGGAGTGAAGGCTTTTTGTCTTGAGCTAAATTATTGATATTATTGATATTATTGATGAAAAATTTGACACTAAATTCAAATCTGAAAACGAACCACCAGGTCCTGAAAAAAAAATCAGCAAAAAATAAAACTCCCAGTCTGCAGAACAGACTGGGAGTCGTTGTAACTAATATTCTCTAATTGTTTCTAAATCGATCAACCGATCAATTTAAGAGCCAATTGGTTCACTTGATTGGCTTGAGCCAAAGTCGCTGTGCCAGCTTGGAGCAAGATATTGTTACGAGTCATCTCGCTTGAAGCTTGAGCCACATCAGTGTCACGGATTCGAGAATTTGCAGAAGACATGTTCTCTTCCATTACTCCCAAGTTGTCGACAGTTGATGTCAGACGATTTTGCAAAGCACCTAGGCTAGAGCGCATACCATTCACATTAGTTTGTGCAGCATCCAACATTTGCAAAGCATTCTGAGCTCCTTCTTTGGTGTTGTAGTCAATGCCAGCCAATCCCAATGAATCAAGAGAGGCGTTGTTTTGTGAAGAGTCAAATGAGATTCGATCTTCTTCTGCCTTATTGTAAACACCGATTTGAAAATCAAATTTAGGTGTAGTTCCATCCAACAAAGTAGTTGTTCCCCATTTTGTTGAAGTTGAAATACGTTGAACCTCAGACTTCAAAGCTTGAACCTCTTTATCCACAAAGCCACGCTCTGTTTCACCAACAGTGTCAGAAGCTGCTTGGATACCCAACTCACGTAGACGAGTCACGATATTGCTGATCTCGTTCAATCCACCCTCTGCCGTTTGCACCATTGAGATACCATCGTTGGCATTGCGGTTTGCTTGTCGTGCTGATCGGATGCTTGATTTCAAGCGCTCACTGATTGCCAAGCCTGCAGCGTCATCAGCTGCCTTATTGATACGGCTACCAGATGACAATTGTGCCATTGATTTGCCGAGTTCGCGTTGGCTGCCAACCAAGTTACGTTGTGCATTGATAGCTGCTAAGTTCGTCGTTACTCTCATTCCCATTTTCGTATCCTCCGTTAAAAAGTTTTTTTATTTTTATTTAAATTTTTTCATATATTAAGATTCCTCCGTGTTATGTCCCCATCATCGGGGTCGGCATCCATTGCCAAGTTTGTGTTTGTTTGACTCCACCATTTCCACTTTGCGTGTTGATCAAACTATCACTGCAATTTTTTTCGTCCTTGAAGGCCTCCTTTCAATGAGTCGGGAGCTTTGCTCCCTGGCTGATCCCTCAGCCGCGTTTGCATTTACACTTTTACAATTCACTTTTGCAGTCCCTCTATGGTTTCTCTTCCATAGTCAGATTGCTGACACCAGACTGATCGTCAGGTACAGAGGGAAATTGACAGGCCTTGAGACCTGAAGTTGATTTTTTATTGTGAAATTAGACTTTGTTCTGATCGAGATATTCTCGACTTTCAGAGTGAAAACAGAGGCCATTAGTCGAGAAATGCGCTCAATTCAGAACTTGTGTCGAGTCGTGGTTGTCAAAAATTAAGCGTCAAAAAATATGAAAACTAATCAATTTCAAGAAATCGACAGAGCGCCATCTTTCCGGAGAGCTCGTATGATTTTTTTTGCGTCTCTCGCTGATGATGGTGCGAGATGTAGCCAAGTGTGCAATTAGATTCTACGTAATTAAAATGTGAGCAGTCCTCGCAAGCGTACGGAAGTTTATACTTGAGGTAATCTGCGGCGGCAATAGAGTCATGGCGAATGCTTGTGCGCAGTCGTTTTGGCGTCTTTTTAGTTACAAATTTTTGGCCTGGTTCTGAGGCTGTTTTTGTGTGGCTCGACATTGACTTTCCGCTGTGAGAGCCCATGCTTAAACCAGAGGAAATAGCTATGAGCAACCATGATCTTGAGAAAATGACTCGTAAAAGCCAAGAGGCCATGCAGGCTGCGGCACAGATGGCTGAAAAGCGTTCTCACCCCACCGTTGAGACCGAGCATCTTTTATTGGCTTTAACACAGCAGTCAGAAGGCATTGTTCCGAGACTTTTTGAAAAAGTCGGCGTTTCGCTTAAAACCTTGGTGGACGATCTTGAGTCTAAAATTGCCAAGCTACCACGGGTTGAGGGCGCAAGCTCAAAGCCCATGGCTTCAAGCAAGCTAGTCAAAGTCTTTGGTGCCGCCGAAACTGAAGCGGCTGCGATGGGTGACACGTATATTTCTACGGAGCATTTTTTGCTTGCTATGCTGAAGCAAAATGATCCTGAGGCTCTTAAAAAAAATAATATCAAACTGACTGAAATTGAAAAAGCCCTTGTCGAGCTCCGTGGCTCACAGAAGGTCACGGATGATGATCCAGAAAATAAATACGAAGTCTTAAATAAATACGCCAAAGACCTAACGGCCCTTGCCGCCGAAGGAAAGCTAGATCCTGTGATTGGTCGCGACGAAGAAATTCGTCGAGTGATTCAGGTTCTCTCTCGTAGAACGAAAAACAATCCTGTTCTGATCGGGGAGCCCGGAGTTGGTAAGACTGCCATTGCCGAGGGTTTGGCTGTTCGTATTTTAAAGCATGACGTTCCAGAAAGTCTTATTGGCAAAAAACTCATGTCTTTGGATATGGGCGCTTTGATTGCTGGTGCTAAATACCGTGGTGAGTTTGAGGATCGGCTCAAGGCGGTGATTAAAGAAGTCATCGGCAGCAA
>CANCBY010000078.1 GCA_947374445.1 Pseudobdellovibrionaceae bacterium | reverse complement strand
TTTGTTATTTTAGACTCGGTCTCTAGCTCTTCTAGAAGGCTCTCTTCTAAGCGGTCAACTTGTTCCGAGACACTCGCTAGGTCTTTTGCTGCTTGCATGGCTTTATCACCAGAGGCAGTTAGGAGTTGGTCCGTCAGAGTATTGCGCTGCTGTTGCTTTTGAGAAATCTGTGATTCAAAAGATTTCATTTTTTTCTTGGCCTGAGCGAGCTGTGCTTCGAGGCGCTTGCGCTCCTCTTTTATATTTACTTTAATGTTAGATCTGACATTTGCCGCGAGCTCGGTCGCGACTCCGCCCGCAAGAACTTCACTCGGTTGATCAAAGTCTTCAACGACTCGATTTGCAAGTGCACCTTTTTCTAAACTCCAGCAATAGTCATCATACGTTCCAGGATAAAGTTCGAGTTTACGATTGTGGATTTCAAGAATTTTATTTGCCACGCGACCAATGAAGCCTCTGTCATGGCTTACAACAATGAGGCTTCCTTGATAATTTTGCAGCGCCGAAGTCAGGGCCTCTACGGTTTCAAAATCAAGATGATTTGTCGGCTCATCCAAGAGCAAAACATTGGCTTTTGAGAGAAGTATTTGGCCCAAGGCCACCCTAGATTTTTCTCCACCAGAAAGTACCGAAATTGGTTTTTGAACGGCATCGCCAGAAAAAAGTAACGAACCTGCCATGTTCAAAATTTCTTGCTGAGTTACTTCTATGTGTGCCTTCTCTTGTAGAGAACGAAGCACCGTGTGGTTTGCAACCAAACTGTCAGTAGAATGCTGAGCAAAGGCCGCGACCGAAACTTGATAGCCCCACTTTAATGTGCCCGATAGAAAAGGAATTTTTTCGGACAGCGACTTTAGAAGCGTACTTTTACCAACGCCGTTAAATCCAACAATACCCAAATGGTCACCACGCTCAAGGCGCAGGTCTTTAACTGAAACAATTTCTTTTGATCCGTAGCCCATGCTTGCATTGGTTAAATGAAAAACCTCTTTGCCTACAGGGCTCGGTGCTGGAATTTGAATTCTTGCTCGCACAGGAAGCTCTCGGAGTTCGATCGTTTCCATTTTTTCAAGCTGCTTCATTCGGCTCTGAGCCTGTCGCGCCTTAGTCGCCTTCGCGCCAAACTTGCGAACGAAGTCTTCAATTGATTTTTTCTTGAGGTCTTGGTTGGCTGCCTGGCGCTCTAAAATTTGTCGGAGCTGAGCTTTTTGCTCAAAGTAGTCATCAATGTTACCTGGATACTTAGTGATCTGACCGGCTTCGACTTCAAGAGTGTGATCAGTCACACGACGCAAAAACTCTCGGTCGTGGGAGATCAACATAAACGCTCCCTCATAAGACTGAAGGAATTTTTCGAGCGCCATTAAACTTTCAAGATCTAAAAAGTTTGTTGGCTCATCAAGCAGCATGAGGTTGGGTTCGCGCCCGATCAAAAACAAAAGCTGAAACCGCATGCGGTAACCACCGCTTAGGTTTTTCAAAGGCTCAGAAAAATGATGTGATTTAAGGCCTAAGCCAAGTCCCAAATCCTTTAACTGCCAAAGAGGAAGACTGCAGTTTTCTTGAAGAAACTCTTCGCCGGACTCATTTAGATTCCAGTCGTCTTCTTGCGCCAAATAACCCAAGCGCAAAGCATTTGATTTTATGATCTCACCAGAGTCGAGATGCTCTTCGCCGACGAGCGTTCGAAAGAGCGTCGTTTTACCAGCTCCATTGGGCCCAATAACACCCACGTGCTCGCCATCATTGATAGCAAAGGTCTCCTCTTCAAAAAGAATTTTACGACCATAGGCTTTGTGAGCTTTTTGAAGCTGCAGAAGATTCATTTGTTCCTGGTTTAAGCTTTGCTATTTGTAGATGAAATATTTTTTCATCTCTCTTTTCCAGGAGTTCTCGTCAGACTTCAAGAGTTTTTCGAGATCTTTTGGCTTGGCATTTGGGTTTTCAATCCATTGTCGCAGCTTTGGCCCGCCATTGATCACATCAAAGGCCAAGCGGTCAGTGACGTACTCGTAAGCAAAATCTCGGTAAATTTGATACTCAGGATAAAGCACGCGAATAGCCTTCAACATCAGTGCAACCTGACGATAGGGTTTAAAATCACTTGGTTTATATCCACCAAAATCAGTATGAAGCTGAAGGCCATGACATAGTTTGCCTTGGTGTTTATAAAACGTTGGTTCAAAAAAACACTCACGAACCAAAGCCCCCTTCATCCATTGTGGAGCAGCCTTTTTCATCCAGGCGATGACTTTTGCATAATCAATATCTGGGGCACCGATCACTTCAAGGGCCCGCGTTGTCCCGCGCCCCTCTGACAAATGAGTTCCTTCGATGAGAACTGTACCAGAGTAGACCCTTGCCATATTTAGAGTTTGAGCGTTGGGAGAGGGGTTCACCCAAGCAAGTTCTGAGGGCCAACCAAAACCAGGTTTTTTGCTAGGGCTATAGCCTTTCATGGGAATGATATTTAAATCCACATGCAGACCAAAATGAATTTTGTAAAAGATCGCCATCTCGCCCGTGGTCAACCCATAGCGCATCGGGATTGGAGCGGCCCCCACAAAAGACTCTTGCCCGGGCTCTAACGCCAAGCCTTCGACCTCACGCCCTGCGGGATTGGGGCGATCAAGCACGATCAGCGTTTTTTTGTGTTTTGCACACTCCTCCATGACATACAGGAGTGTGGTAATAAACGTATATATTCGGCAGCCCAAATCCTGCAGATCAAAAATCACAGTGTCGAAAGTCTCCATCATTTCAGATGTGGGCCTTCGCACTTTGCCATAAAGACTGAATATTGGAATTTTATAAACTGAGTCTATCGTGTCGTCAGTCTCAACCATGTTGTACTGCTTGTCGCCTTTAAGGCCATGCTGAGGGCCAAAAGCAGCGACAAGATTAATTTTTTTATGAAGAACGTCAAAGCTGTGCTCGAGCTTTTGAGTGACAGAAGCTGGATGACAGATAAGAGCGACTCGTTGCGATTTGAGTTGTTTTAAAAGTTCTTTGTTTTCAAGTAAAACTTCAATTCCGAGCTTCATAGAGTTGATCCTCTTTTTAGTTTAAAACTTTTTCTTAGATGAAAATCTGGTTTTTCACCTTCGTGCGAAGTCGCAAAATAGAATTTTTGATTTGAATTAGTCTCTATGACCGCGGTCATAGAGCAGTCCCACTGCAAGTTTAAAAGATTTTTATTTTTAAAATCAAAAGTCGCGCGAAGAGTGTCTTCGCTCCACCTTATTTTTTGCAATGAAATTTCAGTGCTTTCCGCGGGAGGCTGTGGGGTTCGATAGCTCTTAAAATAATAAGCGTTCCATTTTCCATCTGGAGACAAATTAATTTCATAATAATCACTGCTTCCAGCCTGAGATAAAAATAATTCAAAGCAAGTGGTCTTCCACAGATCGTTGGCACGCTCAGGAGATGGGCTCGCTACCGGTTTTGGTTTTTTAACTCGGTTGGTTGGATCTTTTAAAAAAAATGCAGCCTCAAGGCCTTTATCTAAAACTAACAGCTGGCCTGTCACTGAAAACGGCAGCTCCGATTCAAATGGATGTAATATGCAGACATCTTTTTTTTCGTTCATTTAATTTAAAAATCCGAATTAATCAGAGGCATCATTACAACATCTCTGTGCACGGGCACTAAGGGGTGTCTGCCATTAAGATTATCGTGCAAAGAATAGCTTTCGACTTTTCGAACAGATTGCACCGTGTCGGCGGCCGCAAAAGCAACACCACCAATGATGCCAATTGCAAAACCCGTTGAGATATTGCCAATATGCTCGTCTGGTTTTCCATAAAAACTAAGCGTGCTCAACCCCAAGACTGCTCCCCCAAGGCCACAAAACATCACGGTCGCAAAGCTTCTTCGAAAACTGCTCATGGATGAACTCGAAGACAAGCTCTGAGCCCCACTCTGAAAACTACTTAACAAAATTGCTGATACTAAAACCAAGATCTGAATTTGACTTCTCATATTTAAAACTTCTTTCTTGCACACTCTTGATAAAATCTAAATAGACTCATCTGCAACAACTTCAAACTCTTTGCTTAACTCAGTTTCAATCGCACTTTTTTTAACTTCTTTTACTTTTGAAAAAGCCGGTCCCTTCTCGAGGGCCTGAAAAAAAATCTCTAAATCAGTTTCGGGCCCACTAACTTTGACTTCTACCCTGCCATCTAAAAGATTGCGCACCCATCCCTTGAGCTTTAAGCTCTGGGCTTTTCTAAAGGTAAATTGGCGAAAACCAACACCTTGGACGCGACCCTCAACGAAGATGTGAAAATTTTTGACCTGCTTCATTCTACTCTCTAAAGTGCATCACACAGGAGAAGCCAGTGCAACCAAATGCAAAAGAAATTGCCCAATTCATCGACCATACTATTCTAAAAGCCGATACGACTTCGGCCCAGATAGACACTGTTTGCAAAGAAGCCGTGGCTCACTCTTTTTTTGGGGTCTGTGTCAACTCTAGCTGGCTGCCAAGGGTTGTATCGAACTTAAAAGGAAGTCCAGTTTGTCCTGTGGCGGTTATTGGTTTTCCATTGGGTGCGATGAGCACCCAAACCAAAGCCATGGAGGCTCAGTGGTGCGCCCAAAATGGCGCCCGCGAGATTGATATGGTAATAAATATCGGCCTTCTTAAAGATAAAAGCGATGCTGCAGTTTTGGCTGATATTTTGGCTGTTGTGAATGCTTCTGCTCCTGCCAAAGTGAAAGTCATCTTAGAAACCGCTCTTCTGACCGAAGAAGAAAAAATTCGTGGTTGCCAGCTTTCGGTTAAGTCTGGAGCCCACTTTGTTAAAACATGCACAGGCTTTGGCGGAGGCTCTGCAACAGTCGAAGATATTGCTCTGATGCGAAAAGCTGTGGGCCCCACCCTAGGTGTTAAAGCTAGTGGCGGAGTAAAAAATTTGGAACAAGCTTCGGCGCTTATCGGTGCCGGCGCCACTCGCATTGGAACTAGTTCAGGCGTTGCCATTGTAAATGGTTTGGCTGCACAGGGCGGATATTAATGCGTTTTTTGCCAGCAGAAATCATCAAGAAAAAGCGCAATTATGGTGCACTCACTGAAGAAGAAATTCAGTTTTTTATCCGTGATTACACCAATGGAAAAATTCCTGACTATCAAATGTCTGCTCTATTGATGGCTATTTATCTTAACTCAATGAACGAACAAGAAACGTTAGCACTCACTCAAGCTATGCTTCGATCGGGAGAAGTTGTTGATCTCTCAAAAATTTCTGGCTTCAAAGTAGATAAACATTCAACTGGTGGAGTTGGCGATAAGACTTCGCTTTTGCTTGGACCTATCGTGGCCGCAGCCGGATTGAAAGTTCCAATGATTTCCGGAAGAGGCCTTGGCCACACCGGCGGCACTCTTGATAAACTCGAAAGCATTCCTGGGTTCAACACTCAGCTAAATCTTGAGCAGTTTTCGTCTGCCGTGGCGAAACACAATATTTGTTTTATCGGTCAGACCAAAGAGATTTGCCCCGCAGATAAAAAAATATATGCTCTGAGAGATGTCACAGCCACAATCGAAAGCCTACCTCTGATTTGCGCAAGCATTATGTCGAAAAAACTAGCTGAAGGAATTGATGGCCTTGTCCTAGATGTTAAGGTTGGCTCGGGCGCTTTTATGAAAACTTTAGCTCAAGCAGAAGAGCTTTCATTAAGTTTGATGTCTATCGCTCGCGGTGCCGATAAAAAAATAGCAACTCTTATTACTAATATGGATCAGCCGCTCGGACGCTTTGCCGGCAACTCTCTTGAGGTTGAAGAATGTGTTGCAATTATGATGGGCAAAGAAATCGCTCCTGACACTCGCGAGTTGTCGCTTAAACTTTCAGCCATGATGGTTTGGCTGGGTGGCGGGGCTGCAAGCGAAGCCGAGGCCTATAAAATTTGCGAAAAAATTCTTACTTCCGGGAGAGCTTTTGAAAAGTTCGAAGAACTTTGTAAAATTCACGGCGGTGACCTTAAATCACTGCCTCGACCCAAGGAATCCTTGGTTGTTTTAGCTCAGAGTTCTGGTTTTGTTTCTGAAATGAATACTGAGGCCATTGGCATTGTGGGCATAAAAATCAAAGCCGGCCGCGCACAAGTTTCAGATATCATCGAGCCCACTGCAGGAATTGAATTTCATAAAAAAATTGGTGAGCCTATTACTGCAGGCGAGCCCCTGTTTACACTTTGGGGTGCCGACAAATCTTTGCTCGAAAATGTGCGGCAAGAGTTACTAGAGACGACAAGTATTTCCTTGCAAAAGCCGATGTCGCCCAGTTTGATACTCAAAACTTTGTTATAAAAAGGATTTTTGTGGCCTCTTCTGAAAAAAATGTCATCGCCCGCATTCAAGAAACGCTTCAATTCATCAAAACCAAAACTCAATTCAAGCCAAAAATCGGCGTGATCTTGGGTTCTGGTCTTGGGGCCTTCGTTCAAGAGATTCAAACTGAATTAATTTTGCCTTTTGAACAAATTCCTCATTTTATGCCAACCACAGTTGAAGGGCATAAAGGAAATTTGATTTTCGGAAAGGTCGGCGAGAAAGACATCGTAGCCCTTCAGGGACGCAACCACTATTACGAGGGTCACTCGATGGACATGGTGGTATTTCCGACTCGCGTGATGGCCCTTTTGGGAATTGAAGTTTTAGTTCTAACAAACTCTGCTGGTGGCCTCGGTGATGGAATGCAAGCCGGTGATTTTATGGTCATCGAAGATCATATCAATCTCATGGGAGCAAATCCATTGATGGGCCCTAACATAA
Source organism: Pseudobdellovibrionaceae bacterium (assembly GCA_947374445.1). Classification (GTDB taxonomy): domain Bacteria; phylum Bdellovibrionota; class Bdellovibrionia; order Bdellovibrionales; family Bdellovibrionaceae; genus CANCBY01. Next base: position 3,489 of record CANCBY010000078.1, on the reverse strand, counting down.
AAGAATTTGGCCCACGCTTTCCGGATATGACTGAAGCTTACGATCACAAGCTCGTTGCCAAAATGGAAACTCAGCTTAAAAAGCAAAATATTCGCTACCACAAAGGTGTGTACGGAGGCCTCAGCGGTCCAACTTATGAAACACCTGCAGAAGTTCGTCATCTTAAAATGATTGGTTGTTCTGCAGTTGGAATGAGCACTGTGCCAGAAAGTATTGCGGCAAATCATCTGGGCCTCAGAGTGGCGGCATTAAGTTGCATCACTAATTTGGCGGCAGGTATTTCAAAAAATAAATTGTCTCACGTTGAAGTCACAGACACGGCTAAACGAGTTGAAAAAGATTTTTCTGAATTTTTGAAAAATTTTGTGCAAGATATTTAACCCTTATATTTGAATACATACCCCTCGTAACAAATCATTTTGCCTTTACCTTGGTCCTGTTTTTAGGCTCAAGTCTTACTAATTTGAGATGGACCTAAGTCTCACTTTTGTTTGTCTTTAAACATCCGAAAAGCTCACCGGTGGCTGGTTTCAGCGGGTCTCAATGATGGGACCACGATGGCCCCTAAGGATGGGAACATGGACGTCAAACGCAGTGGCACTCTGCTCGCTCTGACATTAACTACAACGTTTTTTGCCACAGTTCTGGTTGGATGCGATCAACCTAAGTCTGCAAACAACGTTGTACAAGATACGAGTCAAAAAAGTTCCGGTGACCCTAACTGCACAAGCACCGCTGCCTCAGCAATTCCAACATCCTTTATCGTGGAATGGGAAGACGGTCACTTCTCTGTTGAAAAATCAGAAAATCTCGAGCTTTTTAAAAAGAAGTTTATCACTCCAAAATTAGCAGACATTCACAAAGTAGAATTCGATCGCACGATCAAATTAGATGATAGAAATTACCGCATTGAGGCTGCGACAGGCGGAACTCAACCCCCTACTGACTGGGGACAAAGTCTGATTCGCGCATCTAGTGCATGGACCCAAGGGATTAAAGGAAGTGGTGTTACTGTCGCCATTGTGGATACCCCTGTGGATTACACTCATCCCCAATTAAAAAATCAGATGGTTCCTGGATGGGATTTTGTCGACAACATTCCTGTAGCTAAAGCTCCCCATGCTCATGCCACCCACATTGCAGGCGTCATCGGAGGCGAAGAGGGCGGTGCAGTACTTGGTCTTGCACCTCAGGCAAAAATGATGGGCGTCAGCTTCATGGACTCAACAGGATCAGGAAATCTAGGGGATGCCATTCTTGCGATGAACTATGCCGCTGATCACGGGGCAAAAATTATCAATAATAGCTGGGGTGGATCCGCATGTTCGTTGAGCATGAAGTCCGCGATGCAGGCGCTGAATGATAAAGGCGTGCTTCTTCTTGTTGCTGCGGGTAATGATGGCGTCGATATTGAATTCACTCCCACTTATCCAGCCGCATTTAACTTACCTAATCAAATTACAGTTGCTGCAGGTAACATGTATGACACGCTCGCGGGCTTTTCGAATGACAGTTATAAACTTGTTCATCTCGCAGCGCCCGGTGATGGAATTTATAGTTCGGTGCCAGTTTCGCTTGGAACTTCAGGTTATGCGTATATGAGCGGCACTTCGATGGCGACACCATTTATATCGGGCGCCGCAGCACTGCTTTTAGGTCTCAGACCAAGTGCGACACCAGCACAAATCAAGCAGGCTCTATTTAACTCTGTCGATACAAAAAGCTATCGAGTTTTAACGCAGGGTCGCCTGAATATTGATAAAGCGATCACCGAAATCAAAAAGCTCGTTCCATAAAATTTCTCATGCTATTTTGCTCTCTTTTGAGAGGGCAAAATAGCTATGCGATATTATGTAGAAGATCTCGCAAAACATGTTGGCGAGAAGGTTGACCTTAAAGGTTGGGCTTACCAAACAAGATCATCTGGAAAAGTTAAGTTTCTAGAGCTTCGTGATGGAACAGGTATTGTTCCTTGTATTTTTTTTAAAGGTGAATGCGATGAAGAGGCTCTGACCGCTTTTGAGAGCTTGTCACAAGAATGTTCTGTTAAAGTTTCTGGTGTTGTTCGCAAACATCCAAAGCATGAAAATGTTTTTGAGATTGGTGCTCAAACACTAGAGATTATCGGTAAATCAGAAAATTATCCAATTTCACCCAAAGATCACGGCACCGATTTTTTAATGGAGAACCGTCATCTTTGGATTCGCTCTAAAAAACAAGTTGCCACTCTTCGTGTGCGCGCTGAAATCGTCAAAGCCATTCGAGATTTTTTTGACGGCCGTGGTTTTACCTTGACCGATGCGCCGATTTTTACTCCTTCTGCCTGCGAAGGAACTTCGAATCTATTTGAAACCAAGTACTTCGACGAAAAAATGTATCTTTCACAATCGGGACAGCTCTACATGGAGGCCACTGCGGCCGCTATGGGTAAAGTTTATTGCTTTGGTCCCACCTTTCGTGCAGAGAAATCTAAAACCCGTCGGCATTTAATTGAGTTCTGGATGGTTGAGCCCGAGGTCGCCTTCAATGACATGTATGACAACATGGATCTCGCAGAACAATTTGTTGAATATGTGGTTCAGCGTACGCTTAAAAACAAAGCTGAAGAGCTTCGTGTTCTTGAGCGCGATATTACAAAGCTTGCGCCGATCAAAGGGCCTTTCCCGCGCATGCATTACAATGAGGCCGCGCAGCTCATTGCTAAAGAAAATCCTGAGTTTAAAATTGGTGATGATTTTGGCGCGACGGATGAAACGATTGTTTCTTCAAAATTTGACAAGCCTGTTTTTGTTCATCACTACCCGGCTGCTATCAAAGCTTTCTACATGAAAGAAGATCCTAAGGATCCAGGATATGCAATGGGCTGCGATCTTTTGGCAACAGAAGGCTACGGAGAAATTATCGGCGGTGGACAGCGCGAAGACAATCTTGCAATACTTGAAAAGAAGATTACAGAGCATGGCCTCCGCGAAGAGGACTTCCGCTGGTACAATGATCTTCGTCGCTATGGAAGCTTTCCGCACTCTGGATTTGGCTTGGGCTTAGAGAGAACTGTGGGTTGGATCTGTGGGCTTCCGCACGTCCGCGAGACTATTGCCTTTCCAAGACTGTACGGTCGCTCTTATCCGTAAGGGTGTCGGTAACACTAAAGATTTCGATTTTAATTTGAACTGAATTGAGGTGACTCATGGAAATTGAAAAAACAACGCAAGCTCGACTTGCAGATTTCGAACAGCGAAATGAGCAGGCTCTCGTCGGCGGAGGCCAGGCCAAACTTGAAAAGCACAAACAGGGCGGCCGCCTAACGGCTCGCGAGCGTCTTGATGTGTTGCTCGATCCTGGAAGCCTTGTTGAGATGGACCGCTTCGTAACTCACAACTGCACTAACTTTGGAATGGAAAAAAACAAAGTTCCGGGCGACGGCGTGATCACGGGATTCGGTCGCATCAATGGCAAGGGCGTTTATGTTTTCTCTCAAGATTTTACGGT
>CANCBY010000077.1 GCA_947374445.1 Pseudobdellovibrionaceae bacterium | reverse complement strand
TCAAGAAATCTCCACTGACCTTCAGGAAGATTTCCGAGCATTAATTTTCCAATGCGAACCCTTTTGAGTCCCTTAACATACAAATCAACCGCTTCGCACATTCTGCGAACTTGTCTTTTTTTGCCTTCAATCAGCACGAAGCGAAGCTGGTCTTCATTAACCCATTCAACATGGGCTGGCTTTAACTTTTTACCATCCATCTCAAGTTCGCCCTTGCGTAAAAGATTGAGGTTATCTCGAGATAAAAAACTTTTGCCGCTCTGGCCATTGGGGCCTTGCACGCGCACAAGATATTCCTTTTCAACTTCAGAATTTTCGCCAATCAGTTTTTTTGCAATACGGCCGTCTTGCGTGAAAATTAAAATCCCTTGCGAGTCGATGTCGAGCCTGCCTGTGACGGCCAAGTCGTTGAGCCTTTGTGGTATCACATCTGGAATTCCAGGGCCGCCATAGTTTTCTTCAGTCAAAAGTTGAATGGCAGGCTGGTAGCCTGGTTCTGGCTGCGAAGAGACATAGCCGATAGGTTTATTTAGTATGACTGTCACCAAGCGCGATTGCTTTTCAATAGCTCTGGCGCCAAGTTCGATTTGGACTGCGCGGGTCACTTTTGTTCCGAGTTCTTTGATTTGAACTCCGTCGACAAATACCTGGCCTTTGCTGATAAGCTCATCAGCTTCGCGGCGAGAGCACAGGCCGCGCTCACTCATTAGCTTTGAAAGCCTGAGAAGCTCTCCGTCTGCGTGTGAGGCATCAGAGTCATTAGATTTTGCTGGAGGCGCAGGCCTTCGTCCGTCAGATCGATTCATGGGCTATAAATTTACCTAAAAGCCGTCCAAAAAACCATCTAAAAAGGTCGCCAAAGCAAAAAGGCTGATTCATGATAGTAATAATTCAGATGTGGGGGGTGTTTATGAAAACTAAAAGCAAATTGTTATTAGCTGGGTTTTGTTTGTCACTTTTTGTTGAGGCAGCTTGGGCCAAAGTTGATTTTACGGCGGTTGTTTATGAAAAGGGCTCAAAACAAAGCAAGAAGCTGTTCACACTTGAGCGTTCAGCTGAAGATAAAGGCAGTGGTCTGATTGAGGCTAAGTCTGTTTTCTCTGATTTGTCTGGTGCCCCGGTACTTGAAGAAAGGTCCAGCTTGAACGGCAGCGCTTTGGTCAGAGTTGAAGTCGATCAAAAGCAAACTCAGCAAAAAGGTTCGATCACTCGTGTCGGAGATCAAGTTGAATTCTCTGTCACTTCGGCCGACGGAAAGGTCAAAACTGCCACCGAAAAATTTGCGGGCTCGCTCGTGGTGCCAGCTAACTTCACCTATTGGGTTAGAGATCATTGGGCTGAATTAGAAAAAGGCGAGACAGTTGAGATGCGCTTTGGAGTTTGGGAGAGGGCCGAGACTGTGGGTTTTAAACTATTCAAAATTTCTGAAGAGTCCGTTGAGGGACAAAAAGTATTTGTATTTAAAATGAAGGCCTCGAGTTTTATCATTGCAGCTCTGGTTGACCCTATTATTTTCAAATACTCAGACAAAGGCGAAAGACTGATTGCTCTTGAGGGGCGAGTGGCACCGAAGAGGGCAAAAGCTGGCGGAGGCTGGTCTGATTTGGATGCGGAAGTGATCTACACTCAAGCCAAATAGATATCGAGCTTGATTAAGTCCAGATCTCGCTCCAGAGATCTGGTTTTTCATAAAGCCTCACGTGTGCAGTTTTGCAGTTCAAATTTTCAGCTTTAACTTTTTGAGTTATAAACTCATAGCAAAACAAGGCTAAATTTTCAGTCGTAGGTATTTTTGTCTTAAATTCAGGAATAACAAAGTTAAGATGATGATGATCAAGCTTTTCATGCAAGGCTGTCAGTATTTCCGCAAGCGATTCTTGATCTCCGCTGTCGGCCTCAGAAAATTCGACCTCTAGTTTGTAATCGTGACCATGGCCAAATTCGCTATGGCATTTGCCAAAAACCTGAAGATTTTTTTCTTTTGTCCAAGATGGCTGATTATAGAAATGAGCCGAAGACCATTGAGTCGTGAGCTTTATATTCATACTAAATTAATTCCGCCATCAACAGCCAGAACTGCTCCTGTGGTCCAAGGACTGTTGTCGCCGGCCAAAAAGAAAATAGCTTTGGCCACTTGCTCTGGGGTGCCAATCGAGCCCAATGGCTGCAGTGAGCTCATGGAGTTAAGAACTTTTTCTTTGCTGGCGCCTTTGAGTTTATTGAACTCATGGATGGGTGTATCGACAATTCCTGGGCAAACACAGTTGACGCGTATTTTATGTTCGCCGCCTTCGAGAGCTAAAGACTGTGACCAGGAGTTCATGGCCGCTTTGCTGGCAGAATAAGCTGAAACTTGAGCTGCAGTCTTGAGTCCTAAAGTCGAAGACACATTGACGATCGATCCGCCGCCACGTTTTTTAAAAATAGGAAACACTCTTTGAGTGAGTTCAATGGCACCAAAAAGATTGGTTTCAAATTGCTTTCTCCAAGTTTCAAGTCCACCTGTGAATCCATCATTGCGCTCATAAACTCCAGCATTATTAATCAGAACCTGAACGTCGGTGTCTTGCTGAGAGATGATGTCTTCGCAAGTTTTTTGAATTTGCTGAGAGTTGTTGAGGTCGCAACCGTAGCGGCGGGCGCCAGAGCGACATTCTTGAGCGACCTCTTCCAGGCGTTCTTTATTGCGGCCCAAAAGATAAACAAAGTAGCCTTGTTGAGAGAATTCAAGCGCCGTTGCGCGGCCGATTCCACTTCCTGCACCAGAGATGATTACTGCTTTTTTCATGGTACCTAGAATAAAAGAAAAGCGAGGTGGGTGTCACCTCGCTTTGTATGAAATCATGCTTAAGCTTGCTGTGTTATGCGGCTTGCTGTTTGCGACGCATCCAAGAATGATATTTTTTGTCGAAATCTTTGGCGCGGTAGCCTTCCATTGTCAGCAAACCCTCTTTGAACCACTCGTAATGCTCTCCGCAAAAGCCAGCTCTTTCAGGTTTCTTTTTGCAATCTTCAGCTGTGCACTTAGAGGCCTGCAATGGCACAACATTGCTTGGCATTTGCTTTTCTGGGCTAGGAGTGTTCTTAGTTGGTTTTTTTTCTGACATGAGGCCTCCACGACTTGAGTTGAGAGTTAGTTTTTAACTAGCTCTGTAATATTGCTTGCAACTCTTTATCGGCTCCACGCCAAAGGTCTTAAGTAGAAAGTCGAGAAAAGTTCATTTTTTTCAAAAGAAAGTGCAGAAATTAACACTAACCAAACTTTTTAGAAGTTTTTGACACAGAAGCCTCGTGCGCCGGAAGTTTTATTGTCTCAATTTGAGACTAGATAGGTCCAGCTGATTGAGCTCGTTAAGACTCCAGCCTGTCCACTCGGGTTTAGCCAATAAAGAGAAGTGGATTGGACCCGTTGGGATCCACAGGTAATTGCTATTCAAGCTTTTGATGGCTTGCGAGCAAAACTGCTTTTTTTTCTGCGAAGAAAGCGGGGGGTCATGGGGTCTGAGGCTATCCACGTTTTTGAAAAAATCCGGAAAGGATTTAGCGCCTAGTTTCATGTAGTTCTCTGGAGACTCCTCAGCAAACACTTCAAGAGCAGAGAGGCAAGTGGGCCGCTCAGGGTTCACGCCCTTTCGAAAAAGGCTTGGTGGAGATTTTGTGAGCTCATCGAGAAATACTTTATTCTCACTCGATTTGATCTCAACATCGAGATCTAAGTTTTTTTTCCATTGGCTCTGAAGCCACTCCGCTACCATCTTGTGGTCATCACCACCTTGCTTAGAGTAGGCAAAAATCAGAGAAGGAAAGTCTTTCTTACTGCTGCGGTAGAGTGCCAGTGCCTCTTTGGCTCTCTTGATATTTATAGCCTGACAAGACGCTTCGTCTTGAACCTCGTGAGATATTCCAGGACAACCGAATTGTCCTTTTGAGGCCAACAGGCGAGTGATCTCGTCAAAATCAAGGGACTTAGTAAGTGCCTCGCGCAAAAGTGGGTCTTGCTGAAGCTTCGGGCCAAAGCCGATATAGTCCAAGCGATTTTGCGCGACTTGAAAAAAATCGGAGCGATTTTTGTATTTGCTAATGAACAGAGTTGGCAATCGTCGCAAAAACGAAAGCTCGCCTTTTTCGTACAAATTGAGAGCGGTTGAGTCTTCGTTGATAAAAACAAACTCCACTAAAAGTGCCGGATTTTTTATATTCTGCAGAGTGATCTTTTTTTGTGACTCCCAGGATTGAATCCTGAAGGCTCCGCTTGAAATCCAAGCTTGAGATTTACCTAATTCCGGATAATTAAAAGTTTTCTGCGGTGCTAAGAGCGGGCTTATCAGGTTGTATAAAAAATCAGGGTCGTCTTTTGCAAGCTCAATGAGCAAGTGGTTTTTGTTTGTCTTTAGGCCCACTTGTGATGCCAGCGAGTCTCCTTTGAAGTAGGCTTCAGCTCCTTTGATCGCAAACAAAAGGTCTGCACGAAAGGCTTTGTTTTTGGGGTTCAAAAACTCAAGCCAAGAGTCTTTGAATGCGTTTGCAGTGATGGTTGAGTCATCGCTGAACTTGGCTTCGGATGAGATCTCACAATCGATCAGTGTTTTTTTCTTGAACTGACATTTTTTTGCAATTGAAGGGCTAAGGACACCATTCTGGTATTTTAGTAACGTTCCTGAGATCTGCGAAAGCAGGTATCCAGCAGCTGAGTTGCGTTGCTCCCAAGGCTTAAGCGAAGTGGGCTCTGTGTTGAGATGGAGTCTAAAAACTTGAGATTTCAATGCGAGCTTCGGAGGATCACTAAATACAATAAGACCCCAGCTCAAAATCAGGCCCAGTATAAATGAAAAACCTAAATACTTGCTCTTTAAGCAGTTCAAGATTTGTCTAGTTCCATCTTTGCAATAGTCTGAAGCTGCATATTGGTCGTGCCTTCATAGATTTGGCCAATCTTAGCATCCCGCCAAAACTTTTCGACTGGATATTCTTTGGTGAACCCATTTCCGCCAAATAGATCTATCGCCGTAGATGTGATATGGGCTGCAGCTTTTGAGGCATAAAGTTTAGCCATCGCCGCTGATTCAATAAAATCCAGACCTGCATCTTTCAAGCGAGCTGCATTGTAAACCATCAAACGTGCAGCTTCGAGTTCTGTTCGCATTTCAGCCAATTGAAATTGAACTCCTTGAAATTGCGCAATCGGCTTTCCGAATTGCTCGCGGGATTTGACGTAACCAAGCGCTGCCTCATAAGCCCCTTGCGCAATGCCTAGCATTTGAGCGCCAATGCCGATGCGGCCTTCATTGAGGGTTTCGATAGCAATTTTGTAGCCCTTGCCAACTTCGCCTAAAACGTTGGCTGCTGGCACTTCGCAGTTTTCAAAAAGTAATTCGCAAGTTGATGAGGCGCGAATGCCAAGCTTGTCTTCTTTTTTACCAACCTTGAATCCCGCGAATGATTTTTCAACCAAGAATGCAGTGATTCCTTTGTAGCCTTTGCTTGAGTCGATATTTGCAAAAACGATAAAGATATTGGCCTCTTTGCCGTTGGTGATCCAGAGTTTGCTTCCATTGAGAACGTATTTGTCACCTTTGGCCTCGGCTTTTAGTTTTAATGCAAAAGCATCTGAGCCCGATGAAGACTCACTAAGAGCGTATGCGCCCACCCAGCTTTTTGCCATCTGTGGAAGATACTTTTCTTTTTGAGCTTCGGTGCCCCATTTAAGAAATGCGTTTGTTACAAGTGTATTTTGCACATCCATCAAAACTGAAACGGAGCCATCAACACGGCCAATCTCTTCAACCGCAAGGCACGCCATTGTGAAGCTTGAGCCAGCACCACCAAATTTTTCAGGCGTCTCGATCGACATGAGTCCCATCTCGAAAAGTTTTTTTACCAGATCAGAATTCATCTCAGCTTTTTCATCCATCGCTGTGACAAGAGGTCGGATTTCATTTTCAGCAAAATCTCGGACGGCATCTTTAAAGGCGATTTCATCGTCGCTAAGAACTGTTAAAGCGGGGCGGTTAGAATCAAGTGCTGTCGACATTAAGATATTCTCCCTGTTGTGATTTGCTTGGTTTCTCAAGCTAGAGTTTAAGCCAATAATTTCCAACCTTTGACGTGACGCGCGAACATGTAATTTGCCCATAGTTAATGCAGGTGAACGAGTTGTGATTTTAAAATGGGCTTCTTTTTAGTTCACACTCGACAAGAGTCCAGTGAATCGATAGCGTGAGGACTATGTTTTCAATCGAAAAATTAATGCAATTTCCAATCTGGTTTGTGCCGTTTTTGTTTGCGCTTTGCTTTCATGAGTTTGCTCATGGCTGGGTGGCCAAGATGCGCGGAGATCGCACCGCGGAGATGATGGGTCGTTTAACTATGAACCCTCTGGTGCATATGGATTTTGTCGGCACGCTGATGATGCCGTTTTTAGCATTTATGACTGGAATTCCTATATTTTTTGGTTGGGCAAAACCGGTTCCTGTTAATTCACGAAATTTAAAAAATCCACGAGCAGATATGTTTTGGATTGCCCTGGCAGGACCTGCTTCGAATATACTTTTGGCTTGCGTGGGTTCACTCTTAATGTTTTTGTCTCTTCGCTTTTTGGCTAGCAAAAGCTACTTGATGTCGCTTTTGGAGTTCTTTAAAACCTTTATTTTGATCAATCTTTTTTTGGCCGTGTTCAATCTTTTGCCAATCCATCCTTTGGATGGTGGCAAGGTGCTTGCCAGATTTTTGCCTGCACGAGCGAACTACTGGCTTGAGTCCAATGAACAGGTTTTGAGCATTGTTCTTTTGATGGTGATTATGGGCGGGGGTACAAGGCTCCTAGTTTATCCAGTGAGCTGGATCTACGAGACTTTGATTTTTTGGGCGAGGATGTCGTGAGCTCTACTTTAGAAACAAAGCGCAAGCCGCGTATGATGTCAGGGGCTAGAACCACAGGCCATCTGCATATCGGAAACTATTTCGGTGCGATTCGCAATTGGATTAAATTTCAGGACGAGTATGAGTGTTTTTTTGGAGCTATGGACTGGCACGGGATGACCACGGCCTATAAAAGCACAGAAGAAATGCAAAAATGGAATCGAGATATTTTTGCAGAATTTATTGCTTGGGGTCTTGATCCGCAAAAAAACGTTCTTTTTATACAAAGCCAAGTGCCTGAGCATCTTGAATTATTTATGATTTTTGCGAATCTAACTCCAATGGGGTGGCTTGAGCGCGTTCCCACGTGGAAAGACGCCGAAGAAGAAGCTAAAGCCAGTGACACTCACAACTTAGGGAGGTTTGCTTATCCAGTTTTGCAAGCCGCAGATATTGCTCTTTATGGAGGAATGAAGGTCCCTGTGGGACAAGATCAGGTTTCAAACATTGAACTCGCCCGTGAGATCACGCGCAGATTCAATCACCTCTACAAGGCAAAGCTTCCTGAGCCGCAAGTTATTTTGACGGACTCACCGGTAGTGCCTGGTCTTGATGGCCGTAAAATGAGCAAAAGTTATGGCAATACTTTGTTTATGACTGAGGAGCCAAAAGTTCTCGAGAAAAAAGTCAAAGCAATGCCAACCGACCCTCAGCGTGCCCGCCGAGAAGATGCTGGCGATCCGAGCAAATGCAATGTCTTTAGTTATCACAAACTTTTCTCAAGCACTGAGGATCTTGTGTGGGTTCAAGAGGGCTGTCGGTCTGCGGGCATTGGCTGCGGCGACTGTAAAGCTCGTTTACTAGGCAATATCAATGCTTTGAGCGAAAAACCTCGAGAAATAAAAAAAGATTTGTTGAATCAGCCAAAAATACTTGATGAGATCATCGCCGACGGCAACGCCCGGGCTCGCAAAGTGGCTCAGGCAACACTTCTCCAGGTAAGAGAAAGGATGAAGATTTGAATCTTCACATTCAGCTGCAAAAATTTGAAGGTCCCCTTGCTCTTTTGCTTTATCTTATTCGCAAAGAAGAGATGGATATCTTTGATATCAAAATCAATGAAATCACCAAACAGTACTTAGAGTACATCAAGCTGATGCAAGAACTCGATCTTGATCTTGCTGGCGAATTTGTTGCGATGGCTTCGACCTTGATTCAAATTAAATCTCGCATGCTTCTGCCTCAGTACAATGAACAAGGCGAAATCATCGAGCAAGAAGATCCCCGCAAAGAACTGGTGCAAAGACTTCTAGAATACCAAAAATACCAAGACGTCTCAAAGCAGCTTTACGAAAGACCACTTTTGGGTCGAGATGTTTGGGGTCGTGGTATTCGCGAAAAGCTCGAGGCCGGCGAAGAAGAAATACTGCTTGAGGACAATGCTTTGTTTTCTCTGATATCCGCTTACCGTTCGGCTTTACGATCAATCAAAAAGAAAGCCCATCAAGTTGCGGCTAAAACACAGAGTATCGCTCAGCGCATTCTTGAGATGAGAGATCGTCTCTTGGTAGGTCAGCGAGTGGCTATGTCTGACCTAGTTGAGCAACTGCAGGATAAACGAAAGCAAGTGCTTATTACCTTCTTATCTCTGCTTGAACTTGGAAAAATGGGTTTTGTAAATCTTTATCAAACAGAAAACTACTCAGAGATTTATGTCGAGGCCAGAAAAGCCATTGAGACCGATATGCTCAGCCGAGTGGAAGAGTATGACTCTATGAGAGCCGAAGATATCGCCGCCGAAATGATGGATAAGGCTCAGAAAATATCTCCTGAAGATGATTTTGATTTGGTCGATGAACCTGCAGTTGCCGAGACCGCTCAGTTGACGCTCGCAATTGATGGCGATGAAAGCACTGCAGAGCCTATACATGAGCTTGCTTCTGATGACGAAATTTTAGCTGCTGAGTTGGAGATTGGAAATGTCTAAAGAGAAATTGCACACAACTGATGAATCAAATGATGTGACAGAGGACATGACGGAAGCCATGACAGAAGACATCCAGTCGTCTGATGAACTCGCTGAGTTCGGAAGCGCAAATATTTTCACAGAAGAAATTGCTGAAGGCTTTTTGCCAGAAGTCACTGATGAAGAGTTAGTTGCTTCAGAGGAATCGGTAGCAACTCTAGCCACCACAGAATCTGTCGAAGGCACAGAGTTAGATGCTTATGAGTCAGCTGATATTGAAGAGCTTGAGTTTGTTGAAGAAGAGAGACTCGACTCAATTATTGAAAGTATTTTATTTGCTTCTGACCGTCCGGTTTCTTTGGCTTCGATTAAGTTGGTTTTTAAAGGTACAAATATTAGAACCGAAAAAATTCGCAGAGCACTAGATCGTCTGGCTGTAGAATTGGCTGGAAGTCGCCGCGGAGTCACTCTCGAAGAAGTCACTGGCGGATTTCAAGTTCGAACTAAAATTGATAATATCGACTTTTTAAAGCGAACTTTGAAATCTCGTCCCTTTAAGCTTTCTGGACCTGCTCTTGAGGTGCTTGCGATTGCTGCTTACAAACAACCATTGGTTAAATCTGAAATTGATGAGATCAGAGGCGTCGAGTCTGGTCACTTATTGCGAGCTTTGATGGAAAAAAACCTAATGACCTTCGAAGGCAAGAGTGATCTTCCTGGTAAGCCCATGCAGTATGGAACAACTCGTAAGTTTCTCGAAATCTTTGGCCTCAGAAATTTAAAAGAGCTTCCGACTCTCTCTCAAATTGATGAGTTGCTACCAGAAGGAATGACCGAGGAAGATGACAAAGAGAAGATGAAGCTCTCGGATCTGACCTCGACTTTGTCTCAAACTATTGGCAATAGCTACTCTGACGGCGAAGAGGAGTTATTGAAAATTCAAGATCAATTGCAAGAAATCGACACGACTTCTGAGTTTTTCGAACAAGAGAAAAAGCGCCAACAAGAGAAGCGTGATGCGGATAAGGCGCAAAATATTCGTGATGCAATCATGATGGGCGAAGACGTCAGCAATAGAGATAAGAACTGGCTTTCACGCTATGATGAAGCTTTGATGGAAGGCAAAACATCTGAGTTCTCTTCTGCAGAGCAGGCAGCAGTGCTGCAAGAAACAAAAGCTGAAGAGGCTCTATTAGAGGCGGGTGAAGCTTTTGATTCGGATGAGGACACTGAGCTTGCATCTGACGACCGTCTGTTTGATGATGGTGAAGATGACAAAGCTTCAGGTCACTCCGGAGAGACTACGTTATAACAGCACTAAGAGTGTTAAGAGTTTGGCGCTCAGAATTTTTCTTAGCGCGTTCATAGTTTTTCATTTATCGGTCATAATTATTCTAGCAAATGGCGGATCCTATCTTGGTCGAAGTCTTCAAGCTTCGCTGCTTCCTTATGCTAACACCTTAGGCTTGAATGCCACTTGGAACTTTTTTTCTCCAGACCCAGCTCACACTATGTTTTACAGGTATAAAAT